>NZ_AJRC02000015.1:0-44870 GCF_000298695.2 Streptococcus sp. GMD3S
TATTGAGAGCAATTAAAAATATTGAAATATAAGTGATTTTAGGTATTTTCAATGTCATGATTTAAAAATGGGACAAAAGTGGGGCAAAAACCATACAGATTCTAAACTGTATGGTTCTTTTTTTATCTAACCAAGAAAGGTTAAAACTTATTAAAACAAATGCAATCAACTGTTGAAAACTTTTTAGTCCGTGTAATATAAAAACAAGTAAAAAGTTGAACTATAGGGAATATTGTGTCATAATAGGCAATAGATGAATAATTAATAGATTGGAAATAATGCTTTCTTACCTTAACAAGTTGAATTGGTTATACATTTTTTCGTCGCAATTGTGTCTATCTCTCGAGTTTAGCTAGTTTTTATAAGCTCTGGTTTCTAATCAATATAACAAATTTTAGAAGTGCATAAGACAAGATGGTGACATTACTACAGTCATTTCTAGTCACCATATGTTGCTGGCACAGGCTGTTTGTAGTGTTGGCTATTTACTAGTCAGTTTAATCGTAGTGTTTAATTTTTATTGTTGAAAGGTTTTTATATGGCGAAAATTCTATCTTTAGGTCTGACAGGTAAGAAATTACTTGCTCAGGGGTTCTTGTTTGTTCTGCTAGGTCTCATCTTGATGGTCACGGGGACTTGGTTGCCAGTAACAGTTATTCGCCTGGTTCTGTTTTTAGCTTGGATAGCAACGGTCGTAGATTTGCTATTAAGAGTTTTCAAAAAAAGCCAGTCAACGGATACCTTGGGAGTTGCACTGGTTAAATTGTTAGTGCTGGGATATTTGCTAGGTTCTAATCTTGCGACTGATATACCGATTTATGTTCTGGCTCTTGTGATTGGAGTTTATCAGATTTTTGGGGCCACGATTAATCTTGTCACCTATGTTCTCTACCGTAAAAATAATATTCGACCTCGTTTTCGTCTCTTACTAGATGGTATTCTACTAGTTTTTCTTGGTGGAGCTAGTCTTTTGTCCTCTACGGGAAATTCTGTCTTTCAACTCTTTGTTTTAGGGGCTTATTTTTTCCTTTATGGTCTGTCCAATATCCGTGACGGTTTCTTATTTGAAGGGGAAATTGGGAAAAACCATCTCAAACGTCGTATTAGAATTAGCTTACCTATTGTCCTAGCCGCTCTCATCCCTGCAAGAACTTTAGCAAAAGTTAACAAATTTATGCTGGAAAATGCTGATGAGGAAGAAGATATCCATCTTGGAATAGTGAAGTCTGGTAAGACAGCAGAGCTAGAAATTTTTGTTCATACAGCTGAGACCTCCCTGTTTTCAGCTATTGGTCATGTGGATATCTGCTATCAGGGCCGTGTTATTTCTTATGGCAACTATGATCCGTCATCTGAGACCTTATTTGGTATGGTAGGAGATGGTGTCTTATATTTCTGTGACCGCGATAAGTACATTGATCTATGTAAACGTGAGAGTCAAAAAACGCTTTTTGGTTATGGGATAGATTTGACGCCTGAAATGGAAAAAGCAGTTCAGAAAAAGTTGGCTGAATTGAAACAACTGACGATTCCATGGGAGCCAAGTGCAGATAAAATCATGACAGGTGATGGTAAGGAAGACTACACCTACGCTTATAAAATCAGACATGAGACAGATGGGGAACTTTATAAATTTATCAAATCTAAGTTTAAATCCTACTTTGTCTTATCTACAAACTGTGTGCTCTTGGCTGATACCATAGTCGGTCAGGCTGGCACCGATATCCTCTCACCCAAAGGATTTATCGCTCCAGGAACTTACCAAGCCTACCTTAATCGAGAGTTTGAAAAACCAAATAGTATAGTCGTATCTAAACATGTTTATTAAGGAGAATTTATGAACTTAGTAAAAAAATACACCCCGTTAATACTTTTTATAGGGCTGGTTGCTCTTGTAATTCTGAATGCATCGAGCTTTATATCAGGAGCAATCTCTCTCTTTGATGTAATATCAACCTTGATTTATGGTGCTGTTATTGCTTTTGTGCTTAATGTTCCTATGAAAAAAATTGAACAGTACTTAGTTAAATTGAAGGTAAAGGCAGAGTTGCGTCGTCCGATTGCCATGGTACTTGTTTTCCTAGCTCTTATCTTAATCGTGATTGCTCTTTTGGTTTTGGTGCTGCCAACCCTAGCCCAGACTATTAGTCAGCTGGGAACAGTCCTTTCAACAGTCCTTACTCAACTTGGGAAATTGCTAGGCAGCTCGGAATTTGTAACCAAAGACATGTTGTCAACTATCGTATCAGGCATACAGGGACAATCTAATTCTATTAGCCAAGCTTTGATAGGTTTTTTATCAGGTCTGACTAGTAATATCGGCAATATTTTTTCAAGTTTGATGAATGCCTTTTTGATTATAGTCTTCACCTTTTTATTTTTATCCAGTAAGGAACATTTGGCAGCGATGACGAGTCGACTTCTAAAAGTTTTTCTTCCAGAGAAGGTGGTGATAAAGTTGACTTACATTGGACAAGTAGCACTAGAGACTTATGACCAATTTTTGATGAGTCAGCTGATTGAAGCAGTTATCATAGGAGTTATGATAGCGGTTGGTTACAGCGTGTTTGGGATACCCTATGGAGTAATGACAGGTATCTTTGCAGGAGTGCTATCGTTCATTCCTTATGTAGGGCCTATGATTGCTTGTGTTGTGGGAGCGATTTTTATCTTCACAGTGAGTCCTACTCAAGCCTTACTTTCTCTTCTTCTATATCAAGTTATACAGCTGATTGAAGGAAACCTTATTTATCCTAGAGTTGTAGGTCAATCTATTGGCTTACCAGCCCTTTTCACGCTTGCGGCTGCTAGTATCGGAGGGAATCTTTTCGGACTACTTGGAATGATATTCTTTACCCCCGTATTTGCTGTTATCTATCGACTGGTTAAAGAATTTGTCGTTGCAAAGGAAAATCAGGTAGATTAAGAAAAACTAAATTTAATAAGATATACTGAGAAGAGAGTGAGAGATTCTCTTCTCTTTTATTTTTAAATACTTTTCTACAAAAAGCTATTAGACGTTAAAAAAAGCCTTGGTTTCAAGGCTTATTTCTGTTGATTTAGATGTGCCCCCTGCAGGGCTCGAACCTGCGCCCCATAGCTTAAGAGTCTACTGCTCTACCAACTGAGCTAAGGAGGCAACAGAAAAAGCTGAGAATGTAACTTCCCAGCTATTTTAATATGCCCAAAATGACAGCTAGATTATTTACGAAAGGCATCAAGGATATAGGTGAAACCAACAATTAAAAATGCAAAGGCAACGACATAAACGACAAAGACACTTGTAGCTACTGGATTGAACAAAATCACTAGACCTAGTAAAAATGCAAGCAACGCTATCCACATGATATGGTTGCCAATAATAGGGAAAATCAATCCCAGACGATTGCCTTTAAAGAAAGCTATAATGGCTTCTACAATTAACCAAATTCCTAAAATAGTTGGAATGACAACTGGCAGCGTCACAAAGCCATAGGCAACGAGGTAAAGAGCTAAGAGAAGATTAACAATCCCTTGGAAAAGATGAGCTGGTGAGCGAAGCTCTTTTGGTACAGAGAAATAGCCTAAAATAGCTGCTATAGAAGAAACCAGTAAACCAAATGCAATCCACCAGCTGTAAGCAACAAGATTAGCTACTGGGTTTGTAAATAGGAAAAGTCCTAAAAGGACAAAAACAACTCCTGCAAGGAATAGCAGTAAACGATTAGAAAATTTCATTTCAATACCCCCTATATAGTATAGTATAGTTTGATAATAAAAATATTATACACCTTTTTAGAGGAAATGTCAATAAACAAAATGGAAAATTTGGAAGTTTCAGTCTGATTTATGAAAAGAAAATCAGTTTTTATTATTTTGAAAATAAAAAGAGAAGATAAAATTTGTCTTCTCTACATGAAAATATTGTATGGCATCAAAGCAAAAGTAACTGGCTTTACACTATTTGTTAAGATGTAATTTGGTTCAAAAAGAAAAGATAGATTTAAAAGTGGGGCAAATGATGAGGCAAATCAGTTATAGATAAGCAAAAAAGCCTTGGTTATCAAGGCTTTTCCTGTTGTATTTAGATGCCCCCTACAGGGATCGAACCTGTGACCCACGGATTAAGAGTCCGCTGCTCTGCCAGCTGAGCTAAGGAGGCAAAGAAAAAAGCTGTATTGGTGCCGAAACTTCACGGTTTGTATTGAACCCGCGCAATTAAGCAGGTGGGCAACTCGCTCTAACTGAAGCTGTTTCCGTGTGAGACGGCCTACATGCTGTTAGAAGACTTTTGTTTCCCTAATAATACAAAAAATAGTCGGTCAACACTTAAGTGTGAAGTCGTACACCACAGCGTTTCTATATTTATATGATACCACTTTTTTTAAAAAATTCAAGAGGAAAATTTATTTTTTTTGAAAAGGATTTCACAAGTTTCTTAATTTATCAATGGTTTCCTTACGTTGGGCTAAGGCCCGTTCGTACTTGCCAGTTTCCTCTGGTGAAAAGTAGCTATGATTGCGAATCTTTTCTGGCAAGTAGTCTTGTTTGACCCAGTGTCCAGGATAGTTGTGTGGATAGAGATAGTTTTGAGCGTTGCCCAATTCCTTGCTACCACTATAATGTCCATCACGCAGATGTCGTGGAATGGGCAAATGCCCTGATGTTTTGAGGTCAGCAAGAGCCTTGTCCATAGCCACATAGGCTGAGTTGGATTTTGGAGAAAGGGCCAAATCAATCACGATATTGGCAATGAGAATGCGAGCTTCTGGGAAACCAATTCTTTGTGCAGCATCTAGAGCAGTTACGGTATGAATCTGGGCTTCAGGATTGGCCAAACCAATATCCTCATAGGCAATCACAGTCAAACGACGAGCGAGACTAGGCAGATCCCCAGCTTCAATCAAGCGGGCTGCGTAATGAAGACTGGCATCCACATCCGAGCCGCGGATGGACTTTTGCAGGGCTGAGAGGACATCATAGTGGCCATCCCCATCCTTGTCCATAGTTATATAGCTCCTTTGCAGACTGTTCTCCATGATATCAAGAGTGATATGGCGGATGCCCTTATCATTTTCAGGGGTAGAGAGAACAGCCAAGTCAAGTGAGTTGAAGGCAGAGCGAAGATCTCCGTTTGTAGAGGTTGCGATGAAATCCAGCGCCTCCTCATCTAGCTCTACTGGAAAATCAAAACCACGCTCAGGGTTACTTAGAGCTATCTGAATCGCTTCTTTGACATCTTGATTGGACAGAGGTTCCAACTCAAAAATCTGAACACGGCTACGGATGGCAGGAGTGACAGAAAAGAAGGGATTTTCAGTCGTAGCCCCAATCATGATGACAAGTCCACTTTCCAAGAGAGGAAGGAGAAAGTCTTGCTTGGTTTTGTCAAGACGATGAATCTCGTCTAGTAGCAGTACAAGGCCACCTGAGAATTTAGCTTCTTCAGCAATCTCTTGGAGCCGTTTTTTACTATCAACAGTGGCATTGAAGGTCCGAAAGGCATACTTGGTTGTTCCAGCGATGGCAGAGGCGATACTGGTTTTGCCGATTCCTGGAGGTCCGTAGAGAATCATGGAAGACAGACGATTGGCTTCCACCATACGACGGATAATTTTTCCAGGTCCTACCAGATGCTTTTGACCGATGACTTGGTCGATAGTTTTAGGGCGCATGCGAAGCGCGAGGTTGTCTGGCATAGCAGTCCTTTCTAACATGGATTTTCTGATGTATATGTGGTAAGATGGTAGTATCTATTTTAGCATATTTCCGAGCAATCGGGGCGATTAAAGAGTCGCATAGAAAGAGGACAAAATGGCAACATACGGATTTTTAGATGTTTTAGAGGAAGAATTGGACAAGAACTTTCCTTTTGACTATGAGATTAGCTGGGACAAGCGCAACCACGCGGTTGAAGTGAGTTTTCTCTTGGAAGCGCAAAACGCTACAGGTGTGGAGATGGTGGATGAAGACGGAGAGGTTTCTTCGGATGATATTCTCTTTGAAGAAGCAGTGCTTTTTTACAATCCTGCTAAGTCAACAGTTAATGCAGACGATTATCTGACTGTCATTCCTTACTTACCAAAGAAAGGCTTCTCTCGTGAATTTTTAAACTATTTTTCACTGTTTCTTAAGGATACAGCTGAGATTGGCTTAGATGCGCTTATGGACTTTTTGGAAGACCCAGAAGCAGAAGAGTTCGTCATGGAATGGAACCAAGAAGTCTTTGAAGAAGGAAAAGTCGGCTTGGAAGAAGGAGAATTTTATCCTTATCCGAGGTATTAGGAAGAAGACAAGCTTGATTTGAGTAAATGTAAAGGGGGGTAAATTTTGACAGCGGAAAAAAAATATATTGGTGCTTATAGCCGAGATGCTAGAGACTATTTTTCATTATTGCCGACAGAACGAGAAATAGTAGAGCAGTTGCAGGTTATATACAGAGAAGAGAAAGGGATTTTTGTCTTATGTGGTAACAGAGGATCAGGAAAATCAAGTCTGAAAAATATTTCTTTGGAATCTGTTAAAAATCGTAGAGGTGCTAAAGATGACAAAGAAATTCTTGTAGTGAATGTATCTTTTTTTAGTGGTAATAAAGATTTTCATAGAGAAATTTTGATGCAAATTCCTAACGCTATTACCAGAAGAATGAACGATATTGAACGTGATATTGGTGATTATGTTTATAATGATGGCAGGTATTATCCGACTCTAGAGTATAATGCTAAGGAAAAAGTAAAAAAATATGATTGGTTAGAACAGAATCAAAGAAGCAAAAATTTTTCAATAATACGTAAAAGGTTGAAAAAAATTGAGGAAAAATTTGAGATTGATTCAAATATTTATAATTTATGCAACGAGTTATCAAATCAAACTAGTAATTTATTTGAACAGTTTAAGCTTTTAAATAAACAGAACGAACTCCAAAACAGTAAGTTTCCTATGTTTCAAAAAAATAGAGTAGATATTTCAAATTTTCGAAAAAACATTGACGAACTGTATCAAAAGGTTGAGTATTTTGAAAAAAAAGCGAGCGAGCTGATAAAATTAGAGGAGTTCTTGCTTATTTCTCAACAACAGCTACAGTATTTTGATGTAGAAATAACAGATACAAAAAGATATTTAGAATCAACTACTTCAGATATATCAGCCGAGTCATCTATTGATTTAAGTGCTGATATAGGAATAATAAAATCGGGATTACAATTAAGAGGGAAAATTTCTTCAAATAATAATGAAGAGTTGTCTCGGGAGTTAAAAAGTATTGTTACTGAGGAGTTAAAAGAGCGTCAGTTACTACGGCTTCTGAAAAACATGTCTGAATACTTTAATATCACTTTTTCCATTGATGAATTAGATAAATGTAATAAAGCTACAATTATTGATATGATTGATAAAAATAAAAGGTTATTCTTTGATTGTAATGTTTCGACATTGCTAATTACAGATATATCCACTGCAATATCTTTATTGGAAAAATCAGATTATATTTCTGAACCTAATATCATTGTTGTCCCTGATTTAGGTATTTTGGATTATATTCACAGGATTAATAATAAAGGGCTACCCCTAAGTTATAATTTTATTACTATTCTAGATTCCTATTTCGTGAATAGAATGAATAATAGGGAGTTAAATTATGGTAGAAAATATGAGGGAAGAACTTATTATTCCAAGGGATTTGAACTTTACAAGTTTATGAATTCCACTCTTTATAAAGGTATAAATGAACTTTATAGACCGATGATATTGAAATTTTATTGGGAGTTAATTGACTTACTAGATTTTGTCGGGGAATTATCTAAAGAAGAATATGAACAATTTGAGAATAGTTTTTTTAATAATAATGACTTGCATTCTTTAAAAATTAAGTTTATACTGCGTAAAATAATAGATCAATTAACGACACAATCTTTTGATTACTCTTTTACTCTCGAGGATAGTCGAAGTCGGTATGGACATACTAAATCACTGACTGAGTTTAATAATAAGAAATCCCATATTCGCGAATTTTTGCAGCAAATAGCTTCAAAACCAACGATACTTTCAGATGAGACTGCTTTTTTAAAAATTAATCATATAGACTCTCAAACTGAGGAATTTTACTACTTTGATATAGAATTCTCAGATTATCTAAAAAAATTGGG
The DNA here is from genome assembly GCF_000298695.2 of Streptococcus sp. GMD3S. Classification (GTDB taxonomy): domain Bacteria; phylum Bacillota; class Bacilli; order Lactobacillales; family Streptococcaceae; genus Streptococcus. The sequence goes on from NZ_AJRC02000015.1 coordinate 8,124, forward strand.
TATTGATGATGAAAAGTTCAAAAATATCTTGTTGCAATTATCTGAACCAGGAAAGAAAGGTATATATGATGGAAGAACTTATCGTTTTGCAGAGGAATTTTATGATCCTTCTCAAGGAGTTGATGATGCACGAGCCATTGTAGAGAGAGAAAATACAGTTGGTGTCATTTTATTCTATCCATATGATTATTCGGAGAATGCTAATCCAAATCACCAGCCACTACGAAATGGTATTATTGTAACTGTAACTGATTTTGATGAATTTATACTATATCCATACATAGGTTATAGTGGTCTACATTCTCACGAACCATCTCGTCTCACAGAATTTAAAGAAGAATTGAGTGATCAAAATATCCTAGTTTACGAAGTAGAAGATGAAAATTTATGGAAAGGATGTTTCGAAAAAGATAATACAGACCTCAAAGATAAAATTTTTGAGGTCTGTAAAAAAGAAATAAAAAGATGGCTTAGTGATATGAAATATAGAGCCAACAGGTAAACATCTTGGTTAAATCATTGATTTATATTGTTATGTTATTAAAGATCGTTATATCTCCTTAGCAATATTTAATCTTCCCAAGACTAATGAAAGTTATTCGAATGAATTTTTATCATGAAAATACTAGACAATTTAGTTTGTCAAACAGAAAACAAATAACAGTAGGGCGGTGCGAGACGAGAAACGCTACTATGCAAACTGGTTAGAGGAGCTGGAGAAGGCATTAGCTGAAGGAGTCTAACATGGAAATCGAAATTACTGATTTTACAGGCTGTAAGATTGCCCTTTTTTGTGGGGATAGGATTTTAACTATCTTGCGGGATGATAAGTCCAGCATTCCTTGGCCCAATATGTGGGAGTTGCCATGTGGTGGAAAGAGTGTCAGGGAAAATCTGATATAGTATTGCATTAAAAGAATATCCTTTCAAGGTTATTCTTTTTATTTTGTCCCAAAATAGTTGATTTCGTCCCAAAAATATAGTATTATTTGTGTAAGGAGGAATGAATCATGAAAAAATCAGATGTTCTTGATTTAATAAAGTATCATTATGAGGGCAGAGAGACAGAATTTAGAAATCAATCCATAGCAATTGCTCGGAACTTCAATAAACATGGTGATACACAATTAGCACAATATATTATGGGGTTAATGTCCCAAAGTGATAGATTCATGCCACAAATAGAGAATCCTAGTGAGTATTTGACTCCTGCTAAACTAGATATTGGTCCTCTCCCATTGCCTCTTTCACTTATGAATGATTTAAAAGGAATAATAAACGCTGTCAATCATCATATTGGAATAAATAAATTTTTATTTGTGGGATCTCCAGGTACTGGGAAAACTGAAAGTGTAAAGCAGGTGGCTAGACTTATTGGCAAGGAATTACTTGTAGTAGATTTCAGTCACTTAGTAGATAGTAAGCTGGGGCAAACAGTCAAAAACTTAGCAACTCTTTTTAATGAAATCAATAATCTTCCTTTCAAACAAAATTATATCATCCTATTTGATGAAATTGATTCCATAGTACTGGATAGGGTTAATCAGAATGATTTGAGAGAAATGGGACGAGTGACTTCTGCCTTTTTAAAGGAGTTGGATAGGCTGTCACCAGAAATTGTATTAATTGCAACAACAAATCTTTTTGAAAATCTTGATAAAGCAGTTACGAGAAGATTCGATGCCATAATTGACTTTGACCGTTATACTGATGAAGATAAAGTAGAAGTAGCTACTATTATTTTAAATGAGTTATTAAAGCAATTTAAGAATGTAGCCAGAGATTTGAAATTATTTAAAAAAATTATATATAGTTCTAATACAATTCCAAATCCAGGTGATTTAAGGAATATGATACGAACATCATTGGCATTTAGTGATCCACAAGATCCACATGATTATCAAAAACGTCTCTTAAGAAGTTTGCATAGTGGAAAAAATTTATCTATTTCTAAATTATCAGAATTAGGTTTTACAGTTAGAGAAATTGAAATTTTAACAGGTGTTTCTAAAAGTAGTGTATCACGAGAATTAAGCGAGGGTTGACATGAATACATTATTGACATTACGTGGAAAAAGTTTTACACAAAAATCAAGAAATAATGGTATGGGACCAATAACTATACCCAAAAAAGCAATAATTACATTGGAACATTTGAAGTATCTTCATTTTTCATTAGAAGAAACGAAAACATATTGGGAAAAAAATAATATTATCGATGGTATTTTGATCAGTATTTACTATAATCGAATTGTTGCCAAAAGTAACCGTATTAATGGCTATTTCAATGTAGGAGGAGGGAATCCATTCCCTAATGATACCATTGTGGGAGCAAAATTCAATGAGGAGAAGACAAAACATATTGTTACTCATTATATTTCTAGAGATACTCTTAATAAAACAATAACCGTTTTAAGTAAGATAATTGAAGTTTTTGAGGAACATTTTGATAGAGCGATAACATGTGAGATGTTCTCTGATTCATCAACGTTTGCTTCTATAAATTTTTCGGAGTATGGTATTTCAAAAAGCAAATTTCAACAGTATTTGAGAGATTCTTGCTTTATTGAGAATTTTGGGGTTGAGCACACTACTGTTTCTGATATTCAAAATTCTATCGTGACATTTTATGATGTCCATACAGACATTTTTAGATTACTGAATAAATTAAATATTGATATTTCAGAAGCTAATATTATGAATCAGACCACGGTCTTGCTTGATGAAAAAAATATTGAATTGCTACTATCAAAAGCTCCCTATCTTGTCTCCATGATTGTGGAAGATTTTTCTAAGTTATCTATAGATGATTTTTCTTTAGATAATAATGATTTAAAAATAAATCTTCCATCTCCAATGAACGAACCAGTTGTTGGCGTTATTGATACCTTATTTGACAAAAGAGTTTACTTTAATGAGTGGGTAGAATATCATGATTTCGTCTCACCTGATATTAGAAAAGATAGCCAAGATTACAAGCATGGGACAGCTGTGACTTCTTTAATCGTTGATGGAGTCAATTTGAACCCTAATCTGGATGATGGTTGTGGAAATTTTAGAGTAAGGCATTTTGGTGTGTCACTACAAAGTGGATTTAATTCATTTACAATCATAAAACAGATAAAAGAGATTGTTTCTCAGAATTCTGATATTAAGGTTTGGAATCTTTCTTTAGGGTCCAATGATGAAATAAGAGAAAATTTTATCTCTGCAGAGGGAGCTTTATTAGACGAAATTCAATTTGAGAATGATGTAATTTTTATTATAGCTGGGACAAATGCTTCAGTAATAAATGGGAAACGTAAAAGAATAGGTGCTCCTGCTGATTCACTTAATTCTATAATAGTAAATTCTGTTGATTTTAATAATCAATCAGTGTCATATTCACGAGAGGGTATTGTTTTATCATTCTTTGTTAAACCAGATGTGTCATATTATGGAGGGGGAAATGGTGACTTTATAAATGTTTGTGAACCTCTAGGATTAGGTCGTGTAGCTGGAACAAGTTTTGCGGCACCTTTTATTGCAAGGAAAATGGCCTATCTCATTCATATTATGGGACTTAGCCGAGAAGAAGCAAAGGCTTTGCTAATTGATGCAGCAATACCCTGGAATGATAAGAAAACATTCACTGATTTATCTTTGATAGGAAATGGTATTGTTCCAATAAAAATGGATGATATTTTATCTACACCTGATGATGAAATTAAATTTATTGTGTCAGATATCTCTAGGGCTTATGATACGTATAATTATGATTTTCCAGTACCTATTTCTAGTGAGAGTTATCCATATGTAGCTAAGGCAACAATGTGTTATTTCCCTAACTGCTCAAGAAATCAAGGGGTTGATTATACAAATACTGAGATGCAGATTACTTTTGGTAGGTTAAAGTCAGACGGTATCGAATCGATAAATAAAGACAACCAGCATGCCGAAGATACCCCAGGATATGTGAGAGAAAACGCAGCTAGAAATATATTTAGGAAATGGGATAATGTCAAGCATATTGGAGAGTCGTTTACTTCTAGAAAGAGAGCTAAAGCAATTTTAAATCCATCTAATCCTCAGTGGGGGATGAGCATTAAAACAATCGAACGTTTGAAAAGTGGTGATGGACAAGGAGTACGTTTTGGTGTAGTAGTTACATTAAAAGAATTAAATGGGGTTAATCGTATTGAAGATTTTATTCAGCAAGCTGAATTAAGAGGTTGGCTAGTTAATAGATTACAAGTTGAGTCTCAAGTAGATCTCTTTAATAGTTTAAATGAAGAAATTGAATTTGAATAGTGGATATTTTAACCTTATTTTAGATATTAGGAATACAAGAGGGCAAAGATATGAATATCACCTATATCGTCGGAAATGGTTTGGATTTACAATATGGTTTGAAAACAAGATATAAGGATTTCTATGAATTTCAAAATAAGGTTTACATAAGTAGGAAAGAGAATGAGGAGGAATATTCAAATTTTATTTATGATTCGCTATTTTCTGATAAAGTAAATGATTATGAAAATTGGTCAGATTTTGAATTGTCAATTGGTAAATTGACAAAAGATAACGACCTCATCTTCTCAAGTATAGAAATGAAGGAGAAGTTTATAGATGATTTTAGTGAAGTAGTTGATGATTTAAGAGAACATCTACGCATACAACAAGAAAAAAATCTTGAGAAAGGTAATGCAATTGACTTTATAAGCACTCTAGATGATATGATAACCTCTCTCCCTGTAATTAATCAACCTGCTATCAATAAAAAATATAATGAAAATCTATATCAACACGATATTGTGAATATATTAACTCTTAATTACACAAATGTTATCGATAAATTATATAATGAGTCAGCAAAATCATTCAGGAATCAATTACGAGCTAATCTTTATAATTTTTATATTGAGCCACCAATTCATGCACATGGGACTGTGGATGTCTGCACGGTTTTAGGGGTTAGTGATGAAACACAAATTTCAAATAGTTTAGAAGAAGAACAAAAGGAATCTCTAATAAAAAGTTTAGTTTTGAAAAACTATAGAGAAAATATGGATGTTAAAAATAGTGATATTATAAAAAACTCTGATATTATTATTCTCTATGGGGTTTCTTTGGGAGAGACTGATAGGTATATCTGGAGTCAAATCGCTGAACGATCAATCAGTAGTTCTGTTCCTGTCATAATTTATAATTATGTACCAAATTTTGATCCAGGAAACCCCACTAGGGTGAAACGTTTATACAGAAAGGTAGAAGATAAATTCATACAGAATAGTGGTATTGATTTAGAGTTAGAGAAGAAATTAAGAGATAATCTTATTGTTGTTATTGGAAAGACTATTTTTAACCTGATGGAAAGGTAAGCACAGTACAAAATGGAAACATGGCAAGAGTTAAAAGTTACAGTGAAGCGTGAGGGGGAGGAGCTGGTCTCCAATCTCTTGATTGAGCTGGGGGCGCAAGGTGTTGCGATCGAAGACAGCATGGACTATGTGGGGAATGTCGACCGTTTTGGTGAGATCTTCCCAGAGGTGGAGCAGCAAGAAGAAATCGTGGTGACAGCCTACTACCCTGATACGGTTGATGTGGCAGTGGTTGAGGCAGATTTGCAGGCTCATTTAGCAGAACTGACAGACTTTATGGATCTAGGAGAGGTCAAGATGGGCACGACTGCCTTGGCTGAGGAAGACTGGGCAGACAACTGGAAGAAATATTATGAGCCAGCTCGCATTACTCATGACTTGACCATCGTGCCATCCTGGACGGACTACGAGGCGACTGCTGGAGAAAAGATTATCAAGCTGGATCCAGGCATGGCTTTTGGGACTGGAACGCATCCAACGACCAAGATGAGCCTTTTTGCCTTGGAGCAGGTTCTTCGTGGTGGCGAAACGGTGCTAGATGTGGGAACTGGTTCAGGTGTCCTCTCCATTGCCTGCTCGCTACTTGGTGCCAAGAAAATTTTCGCCTATGACCTGGATGATGTGGCGGTTCGGGTGGCTCAGGAAAATATCGAGCTCAACCCTGGCATGGAAAACATCCATGTTGCTGCTGGAGATTTGCTCAAGGGTGTGGAGATTGAAGCAGATGTCATTGTGGCCAATATCTTGGCGGATATTCTCATTCATCTGACAGACGATGCTTATCGTTTGGTCAAGGACGAAGGCTACCTGATCATGAGTGGGATTATCAAGGACAAGTGGGACATGGTGCGCGAGTCAGCTGAGTCAGCTGGATTTTTCCTTGAAACCCACATGATTCAAGGGGAATGGAATGCCTGTGTCTTTAAGAAGACCAAGGATATTTCTGGTGTGATTGGAGGCTAGCATGCAGCAGTATTTTGTCAAAGGCAGTGCAATCTCTCCTGTAACTATCGAGGACAAGGAAACCATCAAGCATATGTTTCAGGTCATGCGGCTGAAAGAAGAGGATGAGGTGACCTTGGTCTTTGATGATGGCATCAAGCGTTTGGCGCGCGTGATAGATGTGGAAGCGCGTCAGTTTGAGTTGGTTCAAGAATTAGCTGACAATGTGGAACTGCCCGTTCAAGTCACCATTGCATCTGGCTTTCCCAAGGGAGACAAGCTGGAGTTTATTACTCAGAAAGTAACAGAACTAGGAGCTAGTCAAATCTGGGCCTTTCCTGCCGACTGGTCAGTTGCCAAATGGGATGGTAAGAAATTGGGTAAAAAGGTTGAAAAGCTAGAAAAAATTGCCCTTGGAGCAGCAGAACAAAGCAAGCGTAATATTGTACCAAGTATCCAGCTTTTTGAGAAAAAAGCAGATTTTCTAGCCCAGCTGGACCAGTTTGACTCAATTGTGGTGGCTTATGAAGAATCAGCAAAAGAGGGAGAAGCTGCTGCGCTCTTACAAGCAGTCACTGGTCTTGAAAAAGGAGCCAAATTGCTCTTTATTTTTGGCCCAGAAGGTGGTCTCTCACCAGCAGAAATTGAAAGTTTTGAAGCTAAAGGAGCTGTTTTTGCAGGACTTGGCCCTCGCATCTTGCGAGCAGAAACAGCGCCACTTTACGCCTTATCTGCCCTTAGTGTTTTAGTAGAATTAGAGAAATAAGAGGAAGAAAATGGAACAAAAACACCGTTCAGAATTTCCAGAAAAGGAACTTTGGGACTTAACTGCCCTATACCAAGACCGTGAGGATTTCTTGCGAGCAATCGAGAAAGCTCGCGAAGATATCAACCAATTTAGCCGTGATTACAAGGGCAATCTTCATACGTTTGAGGATTTTGAAAAGGCCTTTGCGGAATTGGAACAAATCTACATTCAGATGAGTCATATCGGCAATTACGCCTTTATGCCTCAGACGACAGACTATAGCAATGAAGAATTTGCCAATATTGCCCAAGCTGGGATGGAATTTGAAACAGATGCCAGCGTAGCCTTGACCTTCTTTGACGATGCCTTGGTGGCAGCAGACGAGGAAGTCTTGGACCGTTTGGGTGAATTGCCACATTTGACGGCAGCCATTCGTCAGGCCAAAATCAAAAAAGCCCACTACCTAGGGGCTGATGTGGAGAAGGCCTTAACCAATCTCGGTGAAGTTTTCTACAGTCCTCAGGATATTTATACTAAGATGCGAGCTGGGGACTTTGAAATGGCTGACTTTGAAGCCAATGGCAAGACCTACAAAAACAGCTTTGTTACCTATGAGAATTTCTACCAAAACCACGAGGACGCTGAGGTTCGTGAGAAATCCTTCCGTTCCTTCTCAGAAGGACTACGTAAGCACCAAAATACGGCTGCCGCAGCCTATCTAGCTCAAGTCAAGTCGGAAAAACTCTTGGCTGATATGAAGGGCTACGACTCAGTCTTTGATTATCTTCTGGCTGAGCAAGAAGTGGATCGTGCCATGTTTGATCGTCAGATAGACCTCATCATGAAGGACTTTGCACCAGTAGCTCAGAGATACCTCAAGCATGTTGCCAAGGTCAATGGACTTGAAAAGATGACCTTTGCAGACTGGAAATTGGATTTGGACAGCGCCCTCAATCCTGAAGTGACTATTGATGATGCCTATGATTTGGTCATGAAGTCAGTTGAACCTTTGGGACAAGAATATTGTCAGGAAGTTGCTCGCTATCAAGAAGAACGTTGGGTGGACTTCGCTGCTAATAGTGGCAAGGATTCTGGCGGTTATGCGGCGGATCCATATCGCGTGCACCCTTATGTCCTCATGAGCTGGACAGGCCGTTTGAGCGATGTCTATACCTTGATTCATGAAATTGGGCATTCTGGTCAATTTATCTTTTCAGACAATTACCAAAGCTACTTTAATGCCCACATGTCGACCTACTACGTTGAAGCGCCATCAACCTTCAATGAATTGCTTCTCAGTGACTACTTGGAGTACCAGTCTGATGACCCACGTCAAAAACGCTTTGCCCTTGCCCACCGCTTAACAGATACCTACTTCCATAATTTCATCACCCACCTCTTGGAAGCAGCCTTCCAGCGTAAGGTTTATACATTGATTGAAGAAGGGGAAACCTTTGGAGCAAGCAAGCTCAACAGCATTATGAAGGAAGTTTTGACAGATTTCTGGGGAGATGCTATTGAAATTGACGACGATGCGGCCTTGACTTGGATGCGCCAAGCTCACTATTACATGGGCTTGTATAGCTACACCTACTCTGCTGGTCTTGTCATCTCGACTGCTGGCTATCTCCATCTGAAAAACTCTGAAACTGGAGCTGAAGACTGGCTCAACCTCCTCAAATCAGGTGGCAGTAAGACACCGCTTGAGTCAGCCATGATTATCGGAGCGGATATTTCAACGGACAAACCACTCCGTGATACGATTCAGTTTCTGTCTGAAACAGTTGACCAGATTATCGCCTACAGTGCTGAGTTGGGAGAGTAAGGGTATCCAGTGTCGGATTTAAGACGGTTTATCGATAAGATGAATACACAAAAATCACCTGTTTGAGGTGATTTTTTTATGCTTTAAAGATTTATTCAAATTTTCCTTTATTGGCCTCGTTTGAAGCCTTCATGCTAATTTGTAAAAGGTTGGCGAGATTTTCATTATCAAGGCTAGCTTCTCCATTATTATCCACTTTTATGGCAAGGTAATGGGTGTTACGATCAAGATAATCCATGCCCTCTAGGTCTACGTAGTTGTCAGCTTTAAAATCAAGCGCCGCTAATTGATAAACAAATCGAATATTTAGAGCTTTAGCATAGTCTGTTTCAAGAACCTTTTGTTGTTCTTCTACCAGTCCTTGAAAGAATTCGAGATTGTCTGTGTGATAGGATGCTTTGACTTCATATTGGTAAGTATCTACAGCTGGGGATATAAATTTCAAATAAACCATGTCGCCCTCCACCTTATAGTCCTCAAGAGTATAGGCACCTGCTTTTCCTAATGCATTGGTGTTGACCTTGAAAAACATTGGTGCATAAATTTTCAGAGGATATTTTTCTCCCTTATACTCAAAGATGGTATCATTTGAAAAATTCGGACGGATTTTAGTTAACTCAGGGACTAAATATTCGTTCCAAATCTTATCAAATAACTCTTCTTGATTGCTAGCACTCGCTGATTTCACAACTAGGTCAAAATTTTCTTGATTGACAAAGACAGCATCCACTAATTTGAGGGCTGTTTGAACCTTAGGATCCGAAATTTCCTTTTTCTTTTTTTCAAGATTCTCAGCCGCCTCTTTCGTGCGATCTAAAGTTTTATTAAATTGACTGCTACTGTTGGTTTCAACAAAGGTTCTCTCATAGTTGGTAGGTTCAACTTTGGCATTCCAGTCAAATGAAGCGGCAGGACCAGTTACATCTTTCTTGTGATAGGTAGAGGCCTGATTGTTTGAATTATTTGTAGAACTAGTAGATGGCTTTGATGAGCAAGCACCAAGGGCTAAGGCTAGTGTTGTCACACAAGCTAGGCAACAAAGTCTGAACGATTTTTTCATACATTTCTCCTTCAAGTAATGCTTGTTATTCATTGGCTATTATATCATGACCTTTAGGATTACAGTGTTTTAAAATGAATTAGACAGGATTTTAACATCATAGATGAAACAGTCATATCAGCCTTTTATGATATACTATAAGGGAAATATGATTAGTTGTTTTATTAATTATCATAAGCAAGGAGAGGGTTATGAAAAAACGCATATTTCTCACAATGTTACTTTTAGGAGGATTGATAATGATAGGATTGGCAGGGTGTGGAGAAAATAAAAATAGTCGAGAATGGATTGAGAACAAAGTCTCCGAGGTCAGTCGTGTCTATCCAACCGAGAATCTGTTTGACTTGTTTAAGCAATTTCCGGAAGGGTTTGAGGTCTATCAAGTATACATGAATGATAAAGTTAGCATAAAAATATACTTAACCGGAAATAGTCAGTTCAAGACGATAACTGGTAAATTAATTCGAAAAGATTTAAAGTTAGAAAAAAAGACAGACATTATAGATGTTAATTACATAGAACAGCAATTTATTTTTTCAGATGAAGAAAGAGCGAGGGAAATTTGGGAACTTAAAGGTTTTCTGTTTCAAGAATTAACGATTAATAAAAGTATTTTATCTGAGTTTAAATTAGAAAATAAGAGTTATAACAGTGTAACTAATGGTTTTGACATATCTTATAGTGTGAATAATCCAATAATAAACAAATTTTTTAAAATGGATGGTCTTAAAAATGGCGTATTAGAATTTGGAAGCTCTTTGCAGAGTAATGATTATTACTATTATTCTGTTGTTGTTGATTACAAAGACGGTTATTATTTTAGAGAAACAGTGTCTAATGGAGAGTTGAATAATGGTGAGTAGTGGTATTCCAACTTTAGATGCTTCTAATCTAACTTATAAATTTGAATAAGATGCAAGGAAATGTTGCTTTTATGGTATATTATAAGGGAACTATGATTAGCTATTTTGTTGAATATCATAAATAAGGAGAAGGTTATGAAAAAACGCATGTTTTTCGCAATGTTACTTTTAGGAGGATTGATTATGATAGGATTGGTAGGATGTGGAGAAAATAAGAACAGTCGAGTATGGATTGAGAACAAAGTCTCTGAGGTCAGTCGTGTTTATCCAACTGAAAATCTCTTTGATTTGTTTAAGCAATTTCCGGAAGGGTTTAATATTACTCAAACATTCTATAAGGATTCGCTCAGAACAGTAGTTTCCTTAGATGGAGATGCAGAAAATCAAACCATAAAAGGAAAGATAGAGACTATAAAAATATCTACCGAACCATATAAAGAAGAAGTGAAAGACCATGTTGATGTAGAATATAAAGATGGTCAATTTATATTTTCTAACAATGAGGTAGCGGAAAAAATTTGGGGTTATAAAAGTTTTCTATTCCAAACATTAAGTTTGAATAGAGATGTTTTATCTCAAATGAAGCTTGAAAAGTTTCAATATTTTTCAAATCGCAATGTGTTTGAAATCTATTATATTAGTGATGACTCTACAATAAATAATTTCCTTAATTCAAATGGAGAACACATTTTATCAATAAGTGGAGCGGAATCTTATAATAATACAAAAGGTTATCGATTGAATGTTAATATTGCTTTTAAGGATAACCCAAATGATGGAATGAGTGAGATAGTTTCAAGTTGGATAGATGATAGAAATAGTGTTTCTAATTAATTTGCTAACATTTAAAACATCCTGATTGACCTGATTATAAATAAGGAGCATGCGAAAGAATGAGTGAAAAAGAATCGGTTAACAGTGAAATTCCAACTCTGGATGCAGCGAATCTGACTTGTAAATTTGAATAAGATACAAGGAAATGTTGCTTTTATTGTATACCATAAGGGAACTATGATTAGCTATTTTGTTGAATATCATAAATAAGGAGAAGGTTATGAAAAAACGCGCGTTTTTCGCAATATTACTTTTAGGAGGATTGATAATGATAGGATTGGCAGGATGTGGAGAAAATAAGAACAGTCGAGCATGGATTGAGAACAAAGTCTCTGAGGTTAGTCGTGTCTATCCAACTGAAAATCTCTTTGACTTGTTTAAGCAATTTCCGGAAGGGTTTGAGATTAGAAGTATTGATACCTACGATGAGACGAAGGACTATTCTCGTTATCAGAAGATTGAACTCGTAGGAAATGCAGAAACAAAAGAAATAACTGGTAATTTTAAAAGAATAGAAGCTCGAGGTAATCCTTATGAAGAAAAAGTGCTTTTAGAAAGCCGTGTTGTGTACACTGAAAAAGGATTGGAATTTTTGAATCCAGAAGTTTCTAAAGATGATTTGTTTTATGATGGGTTTTTATTTCAAAAGTTAGAACTAAATAAAGCAATTTTGTCTCAATTGGAACTCAAAAAAACGTACTATAATTGGGAGACTGGTGATGCTTCTATTACTTATAAAAATGTAAATAGTAAAATTATTCAGGATTACTTCCATATACAATCAAGTGAATCGTTAGACCTTTTTATTAGTGCAGACCACTCTGCAACTATTGGCTATGAATACGGTTATCCTGTGGTTTTTGACGGAGAAAATATATCTCATTCAGAACTTATAACAGGAAAAAGTAAGAGTATGAAGAAGATAGATGCCAAATAGTAATGTGCCGACCTTAGATGCTTCTAATCTGACTAACGAATTTTAATAAGATAGCAAGGAAATGTTTCTTTTATGGTATACTATAAGGGAACTATGATTAGTTGTTTTATTGAATATCATAAGTAAGGAGAGGGTTATGAAAAAACGCATATTTCTCACAATGTTACTTTTAGGAGGATTGATAATGATAGGATTAACAGGGTGTGGAGAAAATAAAAATAGTCGAGCATGGATTGAGAACAAAGTCTCTGAGGTCAGTCGTGTCTATCCAACCGAGAATTTGTTTGATTTGTTTAAGCAATTTCCGGAAGGATTTGAGATTGAGCAGGTCTATTTCAAAAAGAAAAGTGATGGAATTGATGATTCTATTACAGAAATTAAGCTGAAAGGTGATGCAACATCGCATACAATAACGGGTACTCTTGCTAAAAGCCCAGCGAAGGAAGATGCGCCAAAAAGCGATGAAGTGGTAGTAAGTGTTCAATATATAGACAACAAATTTATTTTTTCTGATGAAGAAACCGCTAAAAGAATATGGAAGTTTGATGGTTTTTTGTTTCAAAAACTTGGTATAGATAAAGAGTTTTTAAGTAAATTATCATTAAAAAACAAACATTTTAATGGAAATAATGGTTCTTTTGATATAGATTATATTATTAAAAACACAACGATTAACCAATATTTTAATAAACAGCAACAAGCTGAAACAGTGCTAGGATTTGGTAGTTCTTTGAGGTTAGATGACTTTTATTATTATTCTGTTACTGTTGATTTTAATGATGGCTATTATTTTAAGGAGAGAGTATCGAATTAGGAGAGAAGTATGAGTAAAAAGGATACAGCGAATAGTGGTATTGCTACTCTAGATGCAGCAAATCTGACTTACGAATTTGAGAATGTGCGAGTTAATCAACCTGAAATTGGACATGATGATAGAAAACAACTTCTTAATGCAGTAGACAGAAGTAAACCTCTCCCCTCTAACCTCCAGTATCTAGATGATTTTCATGATGACTTTACTGGGACGAGTGGTACAGCCTTCCTAGATAAGGACAGTGGAGAGGTGATTATTGCCTATACGGGAACGAATCCTAATGCGGATATAGTCAAGGATGTCGCTACAGATGTCGGTAGTATAGCCATGGCGCTCGGTTTTCATTATGATGAAGCTTTCAAATTTTATGAAAGGATTCGACAGAGATATGGGGATAATATTACTCTAACTGGACATTCTTTAGGAGGTAACATCGCTCAGAGGGTGGCCTTAGAGTATAACGCTCCGCGTACTGTGGTATATAACTCAGCGCCTCTCTATTTAGAAGGTCTTATCGAATCTAAAGATAAAATCATAGATTATCTGACTCCGTGGGATTCGGCAAGGGAGAAGATAATCAATAAACAAAAGACATTCACAGGTCAAGTAGTACGAATCCGGACTCAAGATGACTTTCTTAACAATATCTCAAAACCTTTTTTAGGTGTATACTTGGGGGAAGATTATCTGCTTGAAAATTCCGGTGGGCACAGTATTGATCCAGATATTACGGGTGATAAAAATCAAATTAACCAAATCAAAGATATTTTGGAAAATCAGAGTCCAGAGAAGATGACTGGACTTGAAAAGAAGAACTATGAAACTCTGAAGAAATTACAAGGTGTCAAAAATCGACTTCTAAAGCAGTTGAGTACCCAATTTTTATCAGATGGTAGTATAAGTAGCCATGAGATGTTTTTCTTGGACAGCGTCCAAGCAACAGCTGTTGCGACGGCAATGACAGAGAGTGTCAGCAACGGACACAGCGAGATTGAGGCAGTTGCGAAAAAAGCAGTTGCGGATGCTGAAACACTCTACGATAAAAGTAAGGAAGTTCCTTGGTTCGTCACAGAGTTAACTTATGATGAGATAGAGGATGTCTATGCAGAAGCTGGGGTAACTTATGATAGTATTGTGGGTGAAACTCAGAGACATTTTGATAAAAAAGTAAGTAAATCAGCTGAGATTGTAAAAGCCTTTACGGATTTGGAAACGAATATTCAGAAGGGTGTTGAACAAGCAGTTGAAGGAGACGAAAGCTTGGCAAGGGATATTAATCAATGGACAAACTAGAAGAAATCCAAGTGAAAATAAAAAAGCAAGAAGAGGGACTTTGGTCCTTGGAGGATGACTATAGAACTGCTAAGAAGAAAATAGAAGAATCCTATGAAAGTTTAGATCATAATCGTTCTCAGTTGACAAGACTATATGAGGAGTTTGAGAACGTTGCTTATGATTTTGCTAGACAGAAATCTGGAGACGATGGGGAGCATCACCAATTTCTGATGTTATTAGAATCTTATTCAAGTGAGACGAGTAGTGAGTATCTTCGGCAGTATGCTAAAATAGAGGCAAAAGATGAAGAGTTGCAGACTCAGTACCGAAAAGAGCGTTCTCGCTTAGAAAAAGAGTTAGAAGAGAGTTATAGTCAAAGAAAAGACTTATATGAGTTAGAAAGGAGGCAGAAGAAATGCTAGTGGATTTAGTCATAGACGCTTTGATTGGACCTATGTCAGAATCAGCCAGGCGAGAAATCAAAAAAACATTAGAAAGAGCAGCTATCAAAACATTTTGTGCTCCTCCTATAAAATCAGGTAGAAAAGGTATTGTAGATAAGTACGATGAGGAGATAGGGGTTCTTGCTATGACAAATAAAACTGCTGTAACGACTTTAGCAGCTCAAATGGATAGCTCAATTAATGGGTTGGGACAAAAAGCCATTAGCGAGACTATTAGTAAAAATAGTACATCTTTTGAAGATTTAACTCCGAAAAAGAAAAAATAGTGCTTTAACTATGCCATGTTCCTTTCCAATTTTTCCAAATATTCCTCTTCAAAGTCATCTTCGGATGACTTTTTGATAAGTTACTAGAAATGTAGAGGTGCTTGAGATGCGTAAAAAATTACAAAGAAAAGTGACAGAAGAAAAACCAAGCTATAGTCGAGAAGAAATTCAGTGGTTGCTTGAGCATTTAGGAGATCCCTCTCCAGAAATTCGAGATGAACTTGTTTTTACGAGTTTGGCTAGAGGAATTCAAGAAGAACTGTTTTCCCTTGAGCAGTTTCAGTTTATCTCAGAAGAGGTCTCCTCTAATGAAAGGCTATACAAAGAGATTGATAGTAGAGGAGTTTCAACTCTTAAACGTTCTTTTAGGGCGCTTATTTATGCCAATCTTTTGTATGCAGATGGTAACGAGCACTCTCTTTTCTATAAAGGCTTAAAAGCTGATATAAGAAATGCTATGCTATCTCAAGGTTTGTATTACCTTAAAAAAGAAAAGGATACGACAGGTTTTTCAAGTCAGTATGGTTGGGTTCACGCTTTTGCGCATGGAGCGGATCTCTTGACGGAAGTCGTTTGTCATCCAGATTTTCCTAGTAACAGATTTTCTGAAGTATTTGATGTACTGGGTCAATTATTTAAAAGAATTACCATTCGTTTTACAAATGATGAGGACTGGCGCTTAGCGAGAGTACTTTATGAACCCATTTTGCAAGGGAAATTAGGGCAAGAACAAGTAGCTTCTTGGATAAAAACTATTGACTTTCCGATAGAAGAGAGGGAAGATTTTTATAAATTTTCCAACTTCAGATCCTGTCTGTTGGAAGTCTATATCCAACTTGACCAGAAAAATAGTTTACAAGATGCCTTGAAAGAAGCCATTCAATCTTTTCAGTACTAAGGATAAGCGAGTCGTTTCATGATTTTCAAATACTTTCCAGTCAATTTTCTTGAAACACTTTCCTTCTTTTGATAGACTAATACATAGTTTGAAAAAAGGAGATTTATCATGAAAAAATTTGTTGCTGAATTAATCGGTACATTTATGCTTGTGTTCATTGGAACAGGAGCTGTTGTTTTTGGAAATGGTCTTAATGGCCTTGGACACCTTGGAATTGCTTTTGCCTTTGGTTTGGCAATCGTAGTTGCAGCTTTCTCAATCGGAACTGTTTCAGGTGCGCACTTGAACCCGGCGGTTTCGATCGCTTTGTTTGTAAACAAACGTTTGTCATCTTCAGAGCTTGTAAACTATATCCTTGGACAAGTAGTTGGAGCTTTCCTTGCGTCAGCTGCAGTATTCTTCCTCTTGTCTAACTCAGGCATGTCAACTGCTAGTCTTGGTGAAAATGCCTTGGCAAACGGTGTCACTGTCTTTGGTGGATTCTTGTTTGAAGTCATCGCAACTTTCTTGTTTGTCCTAGTTATCATGACTGTAACATCAGCAAGCAAGGGTAATGGCGCAATCGCTGGTTTGGTAATCGGCTTGTCCTTGATGGCTATGATCCTTGTGGGATTGAACATTACTGGCCTTTCAGTAAATCCAGCTCGTAGCTTGGCTCCTGCTGCATTGGTAGGTGGTGCAGCCCTTCAACAAGTATGGATTTTCATCCTTGCCCCAATCGTTGGTGGCGTTCTTGCAGCACTTGTTGCGAAAAATTTCCTTGGAACAGAAGAATAATTGAAACTCAAAAAGCCTTGCTCCTCAGTTTGAGGAACAGGGCTTTTTCGTATCTGTTTAACGGTTGTCAATTTTCTCTGGATAAAGGTCGTGCTGGAAGAGGCGTTGTTCTGCCAAACCTTCATACTTGCTTCCAGGTCTACCGTAGTTGTAGTAGGGGTCGATTGAGATGCCACCGCGCGGAGTGAATTTTCCCCATACCTCCAAATAGCGAGGGTTTAGTAGATTGACCAAGTCTTTCCCGATGGTGTTGATACAGTTTTCGTGAAAATCCCCATGGTTTCGATAGCTAAAGAGGTAGAGTTTGAGGGATTTTGACTCGACGCAGAGCTTGTCAGGAATGTAGGAAATATAAATGGTCGCAAAGTCTGGCTGAGCAGTGATTGGGCAAAGGGAGGTAAATTCAGGACAGTTGAATTTGATGAAATAATCATTTTCCACATGACGATTGTCAAAGGATTCGAGAACTTCTGGTTGATAGTCAAAAATGTAGTTGGTTTCTTTGTTGCCCAGTAGGCTTAGGTTTTTCATTTCTTCTTGTTGTGACATGTTTTTTTCTTTCTAATTTAAACACCACGTTGGTTGTCGTAGAGGAGGGTATGGAGTTGAGGAAGGACGCGGACATTGCCCCAGCTATCGTCAGTAGCGACACATTCCCAGAGTTCTTTGAGTCGGTCTAGTTGGTCTTGGACAATATTGCCTGTAGCCTTGGGCTCAGGATTTCCAGCCGATAAGAAAAGGACATCTGGTTGGTAGCGTTCTTGAATCCCTTTAGCAAAGGCCAAATCGGCATCATCAAAGACAGGGATTTTAAAGGTGACCTTGTCTGGATCCAATTGGGAAACGATAAAGTCCAAGGTCTCGAAGTTGACTTCCATCTTTGATGAAGGAGGCTTGGGGCTCAGAGTGACCTGGTCGATGTCTTTTAACCAATTTTGCCAGCGAGAACCTTGAGTCTCAACAGCCAGAGTGATACCGCGTTCCTTGAGCTTGGTGACGAGTTCGGCCATGTTAGCTGCTAGGATAGCGGGATTTCCGCCAGATAGGGTTACATAGTCGTAGCTTCCTAGCTTATCTAAGGCTGCAATGACTTCATCAGCGGTCATGCGAGTTGGTTTTTCAGAACCATCCCAAGTAAAGGCAGAGTCGCACCAGTCGCAGTGGTAGTCGCAACCAGCAGTGCGGACAAACATGGTTTTCTGCCCGATAGCACGACCTTCACCTTGAAAGGTTGGGCCGAAAATTTCCAGAACTGGTAGTTTGAGGACACGTTCCCTAGTCATCTAACCACTCCCGTCTAAACTCCGCAAAGGCAGTCGGAGTCTCATAGAGACGAACATATTCCAAACGGAGATTGCGCTCGTCTGGCAACTCTTGGCTCATGGTTTGAAAAATCCAGTAAACCATATTTTCAGCAGTCGTGTTCATATAAGGCAGGGTTTCATTGAGATAGCGATGATCCAAGTGGGGTTCTATGTAGTTCTTGTAGATCGCTTTGATATCTCCAAAGTCGTAGGTCATACCCCGTTCATCTAAAAATCCACTGACAGCAATTTGCAGATGATAAGTGTGGCCGTGCAGGGACTTGCATTTTCCCTCATAGTGAAAGAGGTGGTGGGCAGCATCGAAGGTGAACTCTTTTGATACCAAGGTTCTGTGAGGATTGTAGATAAGAGATTCCCCAGTTTCCTGTTTGATTTCTTTGGGAGCAAAAAACATTAGCTCTCTCCTTTCTGTGAGAGATAAACATCAAGGCCATGCTGGCGTAGGTGGCAGGCTGGACAATCACCGCAGCCACTACCGATAATCCCATTGTAGCAGGTTAAGGTCTTCTCACGAACGTAGTCAAAGGCACCAAGTTGGTCGGCTAACTCCCAAGTTTCAGCCTTGTCTAGCCACATGAGAGGTGTTTGGATAACAAAGTCGTAATCCATGGCAAGGTTGAGAGTAACATTGAGGGATTTGACAAAGACATCCCGACAATCAGGGTAGCCTGAGAAATCTGTCTCGCAGACACCTGTCACGATATCTTTAATGCCTCGTTGCTTGGCAAGAACTGCCGCAAAGGAAAGAAAGAGGTGGTTGCGGCCGTCAACAAAGGTATTGGGAACCTCTCCCTCTTTTTGCTCGATCTCCAGATCAGAGGTCAGGGCATTTTCAGTGATTTGTCCCAGCAGAGACATATCTAAGATGTGATGACGAATGCCTTGTTCCTTAGCGATTTCTCTAGCAACTTGAATTTCGAGATGATGGCGTTGGCCGTAGGCAAAGGTGACGGCTTCGACTGTTTTATAGTGTTCTTTAGCCCAAAAGAGGCAGGTTGTGGAATCTTGACCGCCGCTAAAGACGACCAAGGCTGAATGACGTTTCATAGTACTCCTTCTAAAATGGGAAATGTTCAGAGCACGCAAAAAGCTCCCTTGAGGGGAGCTAAAAAATACCAAGTAGAGGTTTTTTTTAGCGATGGCATGTCCCAAACATCGTAATATTCTACCTACAGTCTAGCATATTTTTTGAAAAATGGCAAAGGGTAAGAAAAAAGAGACCAAATGAAGTACATGGTCTCTCGTGTGATTAGCTCAATTCAGCAACGATGGCCTTGATTTGTTCTGCTGTGTGAACACCTGCAACTTGTTTCACCACTTGGCCGTCTTTTTTGAAGAGAAGGGTTGGGATAGACATGATTCCAAAAGCACGAGCTGTATTTGGATTTTCATCAACGTCCATTTTAACGATTTTCAAGACATCTTCTGAAAGTTCTTCAGACAATTTATCCAAGATTGGACCTTGCATACGACATGGACCACACCAAGTTGCCCAGAAGTCTACCAAGACCAAACCGTCTTTTGTTTCTTGTTCAAATGTTGCATCTGTAATTGCTTTTGCCATTGTATTTCTCCTTTTTTAGTTATATTGGCTTAAATCTTGTTTCATGAGATAGAAGAAAACATCTCCATAAGTCCCATGGTAGTCCAAATCATGACCATTGTAGGTTAATTTTTGGACAGTATAGTAATCAGCAACGCCGATGAGGCAGGCGTGTTGAGAACGTTCAAAGTCTTGGTAAGACTCGAAAGTCATGGTTCTCTCTTGCTTACTGGCGTCTAGATAAGTAATTTCGATCATATAAAACTCCTTTGTTCGATCTTGACTTTATTGTACTCCTTGAAAAGAGGAATGTCAAGAAAAATGATTGCGCACGCAACTTTTTTAAAAAATCTGATTAAGAAATGAAATCAAGACTCGTTTCCAGTCTTTCTTCGACGGCTTTTTGCAGGTAAGCTAGGGTGGTTTGTCCCTCGTCAGTCAGGCAGATAAAACTAGCCCGTCTATCCTGATCGCAACATCTGCGACTAAGCAAACCGCAGTTTTTCTCTTCTAATCGTGCCACCATTCGAGAAACAGCGCTCGGACTGAGATGGAGTTTATCGGGTAAATCAATCTGTCGTAAGGATTTTTCATCGGCTAGATCCAAATAGTAGAGCAGGTAAAACTCTTTCAAGTTCAGCCTTTGTTCACTCTGCTGGGCAATAGTTTCTTCCAACAAGGCTTCCATTTCTTTTTGATGGCGGTTGTAGTCAAACCATTTTTCTAAGTAGGTCATTGCTTTCTCCTTTCTTTTCAAAGTAAAAATCACAAAGTCATTAGTGACTGTTTCTGCAATACAAGATGATTGCGCATGCAATGATTATACTACTTTTAACTAATCCGTGCAAGAGAGAAGAATTGCAATATTTCCTTGAAATTTTCTGAAAAAAGAGTAAACTGGTATGCAAGAAGTCTATTTCGTGGAGTTTAGAATGAAATTATATGTTCAATTAATGATTCTCTTTGTGATTTCATTGATCGGTGAGGGAATTTCTAGTTTCTTTCATCTGCCTATCCCAGGCAGTATTATCGGTTTGATTATTCTCTTTCTAGCCTTACAGTTCAAGTGGCTGAGAACCAGACATGTCAACATGGTGGGGAATTTCTTGCTGGCCAATATGACTATTCTCTTTTTGCCACCAGCAGTGGGAATAATGGAGAAGTTTGATGTGATTGCTCCCTATCTCCTGCCCATCGTTTTGATTGTCTTTTTTGCAGCTGTCATCAATATTATCCTCATAGCCGTGGTAGTTCAGTTCATTAAGAGACGATTTGAGGGAGATTATGAGAAAGGAGATGCCAAATGAGTGAATTTGTTTCCAATCCCCTGTTTGGGCTTGCCCTGTCTATCCTTGCTTATCTAGTGGGGATGCTGATTTACAGACGTTTTCCCCATCCATTGACAACGCCCTTGCTTTTGTCGGCTGTTTTCATTATCATTTTTCTAAAGCTGACGGGGATTTCTTACCAAGATTACTACCAAGGTGGGGTTTATCTGAACAATTTGATTGTTCCGTCAACAGTGGCTTTAGGGATTCCGCTTTATAAGAGTTTTCACTTGATGAAGCACCATGCTCGCAGTATTCTCTTTGGTAGTCTGTTAGCAGTAGTTGTCAATACTTGCTTTACTGCCATAGTAGCGAAAATATTTGGCATGGACTTTTTCCTAGCTATTTCTCTCTTTCCCAAGTCAGTGACAACCGCTATGGCAGTGGGGATTACAGAAAAATTGCAAGGTTTGACGACTGTGACCTTGGTCGTCGTAGTGGCCACTGGCATTTTGACCAGTGTGATCGGACCAACCCTTTTGAAATGGTTGAAGATCGATGACCCAGTGGCTGTGGGACTTTCTCTTGGAGGAACAGGTCATGCTGTCGGAACGGGAACCGCCTTTCGATACGGATCGGTAGCAGGAGCCATGGGTGGCTTGGCTATCGGTGTCACTGGTATTCTCTACGTCTTTGTCAGCCCCATCGTAGCCAGTTTGATATTGAGTTAAAAAGCAAGGAAGCTGAGTTCCTTGCTTTTTTCCAATTTTATTTTGTAAGGATTTACTTTTCTTTGCTTAAATGAATGACTTGGTCGTAGCGTTTTAAGTCCTCGTCTGTATAATGGTGAATGACTTCAATGACTGTCTGAGGTAGCGAGAAGAGGAGGTCGCTAATCTTTTTGCTATTCTCTAAGTCAAGATTGGCCTTAATCTCATCAGCCAAGATGAGTTGGCTGTCGTGATAGAGCGCGCGAGCGATTTCGAGTCGTTGTTTCTCGCCACCAGACAGGCTATCGTTGCTAAGAGTTCGATTTTTCAAATGTTCTAAACCAGTTGTCTTGAGGATATGATTCAACCTTTCTTGCTTTTTAGTCATTCCTAGAAGGATATTGTCTTCCAGAGACAGCGTGTCAAAGTAATGGCTATCTTGGAGGATATAGGAGCTAACGCTCGTGATTTCTTGGCGTGATAGGCTTTGGCCAGCAAATGCAATCCGTCCACTGGTCGCAGCCAACTCTCCATGAATGATATTGAGTAAAGTCGTTTTTCCAGAGCCACTTTCACCGATAATGGCAATCTTTTCTCCTTTCTTGATGTGCATGGAAAGAGGGGATAAAAGGACCTGTCCCTCTTTTTCTAGAGAGATATTCTCTAGTTGGACGGGATAAATGTTTTGGAAGGTGCTAGTAGAAATAGGACTAGAATTTGTGAAAAGTACTTGGTACTTTTCACAGAGGTATTGAGTTGCTTTTCGGGTGTTAGTAAAGTAGGCTAATTCTTGGAATTGATAGCCAATATTATGAGAAACGAGATAAATGGCTACAAAACTAGCTGCGTTTAAATAACCATAATAGGTCATAAAACCGCCAATGACAATAGGGGCAACGGAGCAAAAGGCATCGATGCTATTGATAAAGAGACTGTTTAGGGTACGTTGTTTCTCATATCGTATTTCCGCATCCAAACTAGTCTGTAACTGATTTTGATAGCGAGCAAAAAAGAAGTCCTGTCCCTGATAATGACGAATCTGTTGGCTACCGCCAATAAAATTTGTCAAGCTTGATAAGTAGCTCTGGTTAATAGTGGACCGCTTTTCAGAAAGTGAATCTAAACGCTTAGATCCGATGGCACTACAGAGGACAGGGACGGAGTAGAAGAGAATAAAAATCAAGCCTAGGTAAAAATTAGTCCACAGGGCATATAGAATGGAGACGGTTGTGAAACCAAGAGAAGAAATAATGATAACGGTTGGCTCAATATAGCTCTTTTCTAACTGGTTGACGTCGTTTTCTAAATCAGACAAAATATCCTTTTCATCAATATCATAACCGCTGAGGAATCGCTTGAAAATAGCGCTTTTAATTCCATATCTGAAATCAGTAATCAAACGAGCGTAGTAATAGCGTTTTCCAGCTAGCCCCAGTAAGAGGATGAGGTTTCCAAGGATTCCCAGAATCAACACTTTCCAAAGAAGTTCCAGTTCTTGATTGGTAAAACTAGCAACGATACTCTGAATGAGCGCTGGCGTAATAATCGCTTCCAGCCATGTGATTGCAATCGAAAAGAAGTAAAGTGTTAAGTGTTTCTTTGCAACAAACGTTCTAAGCATAAAGAGCTCCCTCCTTATCAATATACAGTAATCACTTTTAAAATTATTATACTCCTTTTTATCCACATTTTCATACAATATATCTAAAAGAAAAGATCTAGCGATACAGAGTCGCTAGACCTTTAACTTATTGCAAGTTAACCTTGTTTTTCAAGATATAGTAGGTACCGAGATAGTAGATAGCTGATAAAAAGAGATCGCGCAGAATTTCTGTACCAATCATCATGTTAAAGTCATTTTCAATTCGGAAAAAGAGAGAAACATAACCAATGACGATGGCAATGACGATATAGGCTAGAATCCCCATAGCTGTTCGATACTCATTAAAGAGTTGTCCGATAGAGATGGAGAGGTAGATGGATAAAATCCATGCGATAGAACTGACAAATAGTGATAGGGCATACAGCCAGCCGTAGCTGAGGTAAGGGGAAATGAAGTTATAGAGAGCAGTGAAGTCTTTTTCTATTGGTGTTAAGAAGAAGATAATCAATATACTCAAGATAAAGACGATATAGCTTAAGATGGACCAGACAAGACCACCTAAAAGTTTTGCGATGATGATTTGGTGCTCAGAGACAGGCAAGGTCAAGGTCAAGTACCCTTGGCGGTCATAAACACTACCCTTGAATCTTCGGATGATTAAAAAGATTGTTGCAATCCAAAGAGTGACGCTGAGTCCTCCAAAGACTAGTACTAAAAAGAAGATGAAATAAGCAGCATTGTTAGGATTGTAACTCTGGCTAAGACTGTTAATAAAAGCTCCAATCAAAACTGAAATTGCAAGTACAGCACCGTAGAGTGCCAGATACCATTTATTGACATTTTTAAATTCATAACGAACTAGATTCCAAAACATAATAATCTCCTTTGCTTAGGCTTTAAATTCCTGGCGGAAGAGCTGGTCAATGGATTCACCTGACTCGTAACGAATATCATCAACATTTCCTTGGCGGACGACTTTTCCGTCTTTGAGGAAGATGATCTCATCCAAGATTGGCTCAATATCTGAAATCAAGTGGGTTGAAATCAGCACCGTAGAGGTTGGTGAGTAGTTATTGATGATGGTATTGAGGATATAATCACGGGCAGCTGGATCCACGCCTCCGATTGGTTCGTCCAGAACGTAGAGGCGGGCTTCACGGCTCATAACCAAGATGAGTTGGACCTTTTCCTTGTTCCCTTTTGATAGTTTCTTGAGGCGACTGTTTTCATCAATACCGAGATCGGCTAAAAGGTGTTGGGCTCTTTCGAGATTGAAATCCTGATAGAAGGTTTTAAAATAGGTTAGAGCATCCTTAACCTTCATCTCTTCATTGAGGTAGGTTGTATCTGGTAGGTAGGAGACGATCGCCTTGGTAGCAGGACTTGGATCCTGTCCATTAATAAGAACACGTCCTTTATTTGGTTGAAGGAGGCCATTGATCAGTTTGATTAGGGTTGTTTTCCCGGATCCGTTTGGTCCAAGGAGCCCGACAATCTTTCCGGTTGAGATCTCTAGTGAGATATTGTCAAGTGCCGCAGTTGCTCCATATGATTTTGTTACATTTTCAAGTGCTAGTAGTGTCATAGTCTTAAACTCCTTTAATATAGTCGCTTAATACATTTGGCAGTTCTTCTTTTTTGTAGCCAAATTGGAGCATGCAAGAGACGAATTGTTGCAGTTGCTCCTCGGAAAGTTGTTTGCGGGACTGAAGGATGAGGTCTAAATCCTCGGTGACAAATCGACCAGTTGTCCGCTTGCTATATACAAATCCTTCACGTTCGAGGTCAGACAAGGCGCGCTGAATGGTATTGGGATTGACCCCAGCCTCGCTCGCCAAATCTCTCACGGTAGGGAGCTGTTGATTGGGTTCCAGTTCATGGGAAACAATCTGTAATTTGATTTTTTCCATAATCTGTAAATAAATCGGTTTTGTATTATCAAATGACCAGGACATCATAGTCTCCTTTCTTTGTCTTTATTGTTCTAATCAAATAATACAATAAAACAAAAAACTTGTCAAGTAAAAATAAGAATTGTTTTGGGAATTGCTCAAAAAATGGTATAATGAAAAGAAAACGACAAGGAGGGAAATGCATGCGTTGTCCAAAATGTGGGGCTACCAAGTCAAGTGTTGTTGATAGTCGACAAGCCGAAGAAGGAAATACCATCCGCCGAAGACGTGAGTGCGACGAGTGTCAGCATCGTTTTACAACCTATGAACGAGTAGAAGAAAGAACGCTGGTTGTCGTCAAAAAAGACGGTACGCGAGAGCAGTTTTCAAGAGATAAAATCTTTAATGGGATTATCCGCTCAGCCCAGAAACGTCCTGTGTCAAGTGATGAAATCAACATGGTGGTCAATCGCATCGAGCAAAAACTCCGTAGTCGCAGTGAGAATGAGATCCAAAGTGAATATATTGGGTCCTTAGTCATGGAAGAATTGGCAGAGCTTGATGAGATTACCTATGTTCGTTTTGCCAGTGTTTACCGTAGCTTTAAGGATGTGAGTGAGTTGGAGAGTCTGCTCCAGCAGATCACCCAGTCCTCTAAGAAGAAAAAGGAAAAATAGATGAAACCAAATGACCGTTTTTCTTTTCTAAAGAATAATCGGGTGTCGCAAGATACCTCTTCTCTGGTGCAGTGCTACCTCCCGATTATCGGTCAGGAGGCACTGAGCCTCTATCTATATACCATTACCTTTTGGGATGGTGGGCAAAAGGAACATCTCTTTTCCCACATCCTCAATCACTTAAACTTCGGCATGCCGACCTTGCTCCAATCCTTTAAAGTCTTATCTGCTTTGGATTTGTTGACCCTTTATCAGAAGGGGGAAACTTATGAATTGCAGCTTCATTCTCCCCTCTCCAGTCAAGAATTTCTAAGCCATTCTGTCTATAGCAGATTATTAGAGAAAAAGATTGGGGATACAGCTGTTTCTGCTATGAAGCAGGCTCCAAGTGAGGGAGAAGCACTCTCTGTTTCTTTGAGCCAAGTCTTTCCAACCCTGACTGAAGAAGTGACACCAAGCGAGTCTAAAAGCAAGTTAAAAAACGATTTTGATTTGGAACATTTCCAGCGTCTGATGGCTCGAGATGGCTTGCGTTTTGAAGACGAGCAAACGGATGTTTTGGAATTATTCGCCATCGCAGATGAAAAAAAATGGACCTGGTTTGAAACTTATCAATTAGCCAAGGCGACAGCGCTGGCTCAGGTTATTTCAGTCAAACGCATGCGTGAAAAGCTTGCGCAAAAGCAGGTTCCTTCTGACTTTAGCCCCAAAGAAATGACCATTATCAGGGAAGCCAAAAATAAAACTCCCCTGCACTTTTTAGCGGAAATCAAGCAAACGCGTAAGGGGAACATCACCCAGAGCGAACGAGAACTCCTTCACCAGATGGCGTCTTTAGGCTTGTTGGATGAAGTCATCAATATCGTCTTGCTTCTAACCTTTAACAAGGTTGATTCGGCTAATGTTAATGAAAAATATGCCATGAAGGTCGCAAATGACTATGCTTATCAAAAAATTCGGACAGCAGAAGAAGCTGTGCTTCGGATTCGAGAGCGTCAGCAAAAAGGGCAAGAAGACCAGAAATCGAAAACTAGCTCGACTAAGACCAATGTTCCTAAGTGGAGTAATCCAGAATATAAAAATCAAACCAGCGAGGAGACTCGTCTGGAACTAGAACGTAAAAAACAAGAAATGTTAGCCCGATTAGAAGAAGGAGGAGACTAGATGGAAAGTGTGGGTGATGTTATCAAACGTCAGACAAGTCGTTTTCAGTATCAGGACCTAGTCCAGCAGATTATGAAAGACCCAGATGTGGCGGCTTTTATCCAGAAAGAATCCCTCAGCCCAGAGGAGTTGAATCGTAGCATCTCCAAGTTCAACCAATATATCACAGAACGGGATAAGTTTCTTCGTGGGGATGCTGACTATATAGCGCGTGGCTACAAGCCTATCTTGGTCATGAATCACGGCTATGCAGATGTATCTTATGAAGAAACACCCGAACTAATCGCGGCTGAAAAAGAGGCGGCAATCAAGAATCGTCTCAAGTTGATCAATCTACCAGCAAGTCTCAAGAAAGCGAAATTGGCTCAGATTGACCTAGATGACTTAGGACGTTTGCCTATTTTTGAGAGACTCTATGCCTTTGTTGACCTTTACCCAAGTATCCGAAAAGGCCTCTATCTTTACGGAGACTTTGGTGTCGGAAAGAGCTTCATGATGGCAGCCCTGGCTCACGACTTATCTGAAAAACGTGGTGCTTCAACAACCATTCTCCACTATCCAAGTTTTGTCATTGATGTGAAAAATGCCATCGGTGAAGGATCTGTGAAGACCCTGGTGGATGACATCAAGTTAGCAGAAGTCTTGATCTTGGATGATATTGGTGCAGAGCAATCTACCCCTTGGGTGCGTGATGAGATTCTCCAAGTTATTCTCCAGTATCGCATGCAGGAAGATTTGCCAACCTTCTTTACTTCCAACTTTAATTTCCAAGATTTGGAAAAACATTTTGCTAAAGGAAAGAATGGAAATGATGAGACTTGGGAAGCTAGACGGGTCATGGAACGGATTCGTTATTTAGCAGAGGAAACAAGACTAGAAGGAGAAAATCGCCGATGACAGAAACCATTAAACTGATGAAAGCTCATACTTCAGTTCGTCGCTTTAAGGAGCAAGAGATTTCTCAAGAACACTTAAATGAAATCTTGACTGCTACTCAAATGGCGTCATCTTGGAAAAATTTCCAATCTTACTCTGTGATTCTTGTACGCAGTCAAGAGAAGAAAGATGCTTTATATGAATTGGTTCCTCAGGAAGCTATTCGCCAGTCAGCAGCCTTTTTGCTTTTTGTCGGTGACTTGAACCGAGCTGAAAAGGGAGCAAGCCTTCATACGGACACTTTCCAACCTCAAGGGGTAGAAGGTCTCCTTATCACGTCTGTGGACGCTGCGCTTGCAGGGCAAAATACCTTGCTTGCGGCTGAGAGTCTGGGATATGGTGGTGTGATTATCGGTTTGGTCCGTTACAAGTCAGAAGAAGTGGCAGAGCTTTTTAACTTGCCTGACTATACCTATCCCGTTTTTGGGATTGCCCTTGGCGTGCCAAATCAACAACATGATGTCAAACCAAGACTGCCTTTGAACCAAGTGGTATTTGAAGAAGAATACCAAGAACAGCCAGTAGCAGCGATTTTGGACTATGACAAAGTACAGGCAGACTATGCTGGTGCGCGTGCGACAACCTCTTGGAGTCAGCGTTTGGCAGAGCAGTTTGGTCAAGCCGAACCTCGTTCAACTCGGAAGAATCTAGAACAGAAAAAGTTATTGTAGAAAGTGAGAAAACATGGCCTTACCAACTATTGCCATTGTGGGACGTCCCAATGTTGGGAAATCAACCCTATTTAATCGGATCGCTGGTGAGCGGATCTCAATCGTAGAAGATGTCGAGGGTGTGACACGTGACCGTATCTATGCAACGGGTGAGTGGCTCAATCGTTCCTTTAGTATGATTGATACGGGAGGGATTGACGATGTCGATGCTCCCTTCATGGAACAAATCAAGCACCAGGCAGAAATCGCTATGGAAGAAGCGGATGTCATCGTTTTTGTGGTGTCTGGTAAAGAAGGGATTACAGATGCGGACGAGTACGTAGCTCGCAAACTCTATAAAACCCATAAACCTGTTATCCTTGCCGTTAACAAGGTTGACAACCCAGAAATGCGAAATGATATTTTTGATTTCTATGCGCTAGGATTGGGCGAACCGCTGCCAATTTCGTCTGTCCACGGTATCGGTACGGGTGATGTGCTGGATGCCATTGTGGAAAATCTACCACACGAAGTTGAAGAAGAAAATCCAGACGTGATTAAATTTAGCTTGATTGGCCGTCCTAACGTTGGAAAATCAAGTTTGATTAACGCTATTTTGGGAGAAGACCGCGTGATTGCTAGTCCAGTAGCTGGAACAACGCGCGATGCCATTGATACTCATTTTACAGATACGGATGGACAAGAGTTTACCATGATTGATACAGCTGGTATGCGTAAGTCTGGTAAAGTCTATGAAAATACGGAGAAATATTCTGTCATGCGAGCCATGCGAGCCATTGACCGTTCTGATGTGGTCTTGATGGTCCTCAATGCAGAAGAAGGTATTCGCGAGTACGACAAGCGTATCGCAGGTTTTGCCCACGAAGCCGGTAAAGGGATGATCATCGTTGTCAATAAGTGGGATACTCTTGAGAAAGACAACCACACCATGAAAAAATGGGAAGAGGATATTCGTGAGCAGTTCCAATATTTGCCTTATGCACCGATTGTCTTTGTATCAGCTTTGACCAAGCAACGTCTCCATAAACTGCCTGAGATGATTAAGCAAATCAGTGAAAGCCAAAACACCCGTATTCCTTCAGCAGTTTTGAACGATGTGATTATGGATGCCATTGCCATCAATCCAACACCGACAGACAAAGGGAAACGCCTCAAGATTTTCTACGCTACCCAAGTGGCAACCAAGCCACCAACCTTTGTCATCTTTGTCAATGAAGAAGAACTCATGCACTTCTCTTACTTGCGTTTCTTAGAAAATCAAATCCGCAAGGCCTTTGCCTTTGAGGGAACACCGATTCACTTGATTGCAAGAAAACGCAAGTAACCCTTGCTTGTTTTTCTACAAAAATAAACTAAAAGAAGACTTCATAGTCTTCTTTTTTCTATACTAAAAGGGGAGAAAAGAACCTGCCAAATTGGAGGAGAATCTGTCATCAAATTTCAATCATTTTCCTAGTTTTTGTAATCTATTTGTAATGAAAATGCACTTTTTTTGTAAAAATCAAAATGCTATAATTCCTTAAATCAATTTTCCTTTATCAGGGAGGTTATTATGAAAAAAAGCAGATTATTTAAACATAGTTTGTTGGTTCGCTTGCTTGGGTTGCTAATGATCTTTCTCTTCTTGTCAGCATTCACAGCACCTGAAAAACCTGAGTACGGAATTTATGACCCGGATCATTATTTAACGGATGAGACTATAAGTCAGATTCGGGAATTGAATAATGTCAATAGTAAAAAATCAGAAAAATTCCAGATGGGTGTTTACGTTGTGAAAAGCCTAGATGGAGAAACAATCGAGACTGTAGCCAATGAAACAGCTAGGGCTTGGAAGATTGGCTACTCGGGAGATAATCACGGTGTCTTGATTGTGGTAGCAGTCCAAGATAGAAAATCACGGATTGAAACCAGTAATAATGTGGCCAGTAAGATCACTGACTATCAGACTCACAGGTTCTTGACAACAGCACGTCCTTACTTTAAAAATGGTGACTATAACAAGGGTGTTCTCTCAATAGTCAATAATCTCAACTACATGTTCTATAGTGGATCGAGTACGACTGCTTCAAGTTCTAAAAGTAGTTACGACTATACTACCAACTCTAGTCGCTTAAGGGAACTTGAAAGGTATGCTGGTGAGAGTAGTTCTTCGAGACGTCATCGAAAAAGCAGTTCGAGCGACGGAGTTATCGTATTTGGAGTTCTCATTTACTTCATCGTGATGATTATCGGATTTCTATTTGGTGGTCGTGGTTCACGTGGAGATGATTCTGGCGGTGGCTGGTGGGGCAGTGACTCATCAGACTCAGGTTCCTCTTGGTCTGATTCAGGTTCTTCTTGGTCTGACTCAGGCTCCGACTCATCTGGAGGCTGGGACGGCGGTGGCTTTGATGGTGGCGGTTCGTCTGATGACTGGTGAGTGATCATATATTGCACAAACCGATTTTTCCATACAGTAAGGTGACTCCTTTGCAAGAGTTCACTCCTTAATTAAAAATAAAAACAAAGTTTGGGAAATTGATTTAAAATCTGAGTATTTTCTCAGAAAAGTTGATAAAAGAAAGTGTTAAGGTTTTGATATGAAACAAAATAAAGTAATTCTCTCAATAGTGGCGATCTTTTTTGGACTACTAGTTCTGGGAAGTTGTTCCGCAGTGACGACCTATAATGGTCTGGTTGGTGAACAGACTAAAGTGGAGCAGGCTCAGGCCGATGTTTCGACAGCCCTCCAACGTCGTTCGGACTTGATTGGTAACTTGGTGGAGTCCGTTAAAGGACAAATGAATCATGAAACCGAAGTCTTTACCAAGATTGCGGATGCTAGAGCTAAAATCGGTAGTAGCTCAGTGACATCGGAAGAAAACCAAAAGGCTCAGGGAGAATTGAGCTCTGCTCTTTCCCGCTTGATTTCCTTGACGGAGAATTATCCAGAGCTCAAGAGCAATCAAAATGTTGAGCAACTAATGGTCGAACTTTCAGGCAGTGAAAATCGTATTTTTGTAGCACGCAAGGACTATAATAAGGTTGCAGCTGAGTACAATCAAAAGTTGAGAAGTTTTCCAACCGTGCTTTTTGCGAATATGATGAACTTTAAAGAAGCTGAAACCTTTAAAGAAACAGAAGAAGCCAAGACAGTTCCTAAGGTCGATTTTGGAACATCTTCATCAAGTCAATAAAGTGAATCAGCCTGTGAATAAAGGAATTTCTCTAGTAGGACTAGTGATTTCAAATCCGAACCTGGAAAGCTTTTTCCAGGTTTTTTTGGTATAATAAAAGGGAAGAGACAGTGACTCAAATGGAGGTTTGCTATGGAGAAAACAAAAGCCTTTCTTGAAGCGCACTACAAGAGATATATTCTTACGATTTGCCTTCTCTGGTTCCTCATGTTTTTCCTTCCTTGGGATTGGCAAATAGGAGGAGTTTCAGTATATTATTTCGTTATGAAAAAACTCTTTGTGGTTTTTGGAGTTTTATCCATCCTATACTCCGTGCTGATTAAAAAAATCAGTCTTCTCATCTTTGGCATCATCTTTTGCTTGGCCTTCTGGATCAATCTCTTTTGGTATTTTGGGATATTGCCTATATTCTTGGGAAATTAAACATTAACAAATGAAGGACCAGACTAGCTTCTAGTCCTTTTCTCTTTCTTGTTAAAATAGTTGGAGATATGAAAATAATTTTGTTGACGGACTGTCTGTATGATATAATAAGTCCCGTAAAATGAAGATTAAGGGATTTGAAAAATGGCTAAAAAAGTAAAAGATTATTATGACTTGGCTTATGCTAGGGATTTGAGTCGACGGTTGCAAGAAGCGTCCCCTGCATTTGATGAGCGAAAGTTTAGGTTGTTGGTAGAAAAAGACTTGGAAGAGTTGGAGTTTAGCCAGCGTCAAGAACTCTTGGCTAAAAGTATCAAAGATTGCCTTCCCCTATCTTATGAGGACTCTCTCAAGGTTTTTGAGAAAATTTTGGGTCCCGAGTTGGAGGGTGGTTTAGGTATGTTCTCAGAAGGATATTGGCTTTGGCCAATCGGAAAATATGTAGAGCTATATGGGGACAAGGAATTTGAATTGAGCGCGGCCTTTAGTAAGGAACTAACCAAGCGATTTACTGGAGAATTTTCTATGAGACCTTTGCTGGCTCGCTATCCTAAGGCTACAATGGCTTTGCTGTTAGAATGGAGTCGGGATGAAAATTTGCGCGTTCGTAGACTTGCCAGCGAATGTATGCGTATCCGTCTGCCTTGGGCTAAGAAACAAACCGTGGTATTGGATTATTTTGAGGATTTCACCACTATTCTGACCAATCTAAAGGATGATAGAGACAAGTCCATTCAAAAAAGTGTAGCTAATAATTTAAATGATTTATACAAGGAAGATCCTGATAAGTTTGAAAGGATTCTTCAAACTTGGCAAAAGAAGGAGCTAAGTCCAAGTTGTGCTTGGATCATCAAGCATGCATCTCGAACAAAAAACAAAAAGGTAGCCACAGAAGATTGATGCAAAAAAAACTGAATTTCAGCTGGCCTTTTCCGTTGTAAATTAAGGATTCTTTCTTGAAAAATAATGGTAAATATGCTAAAATTAAAAGAACATTCTAAAATATTCAGAATAAAAAGTAAGGAAAATCATGGCTAATATTTTAAAAACGATTATTGAAAATGATAAAGGAGAACTTCGTCGTCTGGAAAAGATGGCTGATAAGGTTCTTAACTATGAGAGCCAAATGGCTGCAATGTCAGACGAAGAACTAAAAGCGAAAACTGACGAATTTAAAGAGCGGTACAATAAGGGTGAATCACTTGATTCATTGCTATATGAGGCTTTTGCAGTAGTTCGTGAAGCTGCAAAACGTGTCCTTGGGCTCTTCCCTTATAAGGTTCAGGTCATGGGTGGGATTGTTCTTCACCATGGTGATGTTCCAGAGATGCGTACGGGTGAAGGGAAGACCTTGACAGCGACTATGCCAGTGTACCTCAATGCCCTTGCAGGTAAAGGGGTTCACGTAGTTACAGTCAACGAATACCTAACAGAACGTGACGCGACTGAAATGGGTGAGTTGTACTCATGGCTCGGTTTGTCAGTAGGGATTAACTTGGCAGCTAAATCTCCAATGGAGAAAAAAGAGGCTTACCTTTGTGATATTACCTACTCAACCAACTCAGAGATTGGTTTCGACTATTTGCGTGATAACATGGTCGTTCGTGCGGAAAACATGGTGCAACGTCCACTCAATTATGCCTTGGTCGATGAGGTTGACTCAATTTTGATCGACGAAGCTCGTACACCATTGATCGTTTCAGGTGCCAACGCAGTTGAAACAAGCCAACTCTACCATATGGCGGACCACTTCGTGAAATCTTTGGACAAGGACGACTATATCATTGACGTTCAGTCTAAGACGATCGGTTTGTCAGATTCTGGTATTGACAAGGCTGAAAGCTACTTCAAACTAGAAAATCTCTACGACATTGAAAATGTAGCTCTTACTCACTTTATCGACAATGCCCTCCGTGCCAACTATATCATGATTCTCGATATCGACTATGTGGTTAGTGAAGAGCAGGAAATCTTGATTGTCGACCAATTTACAGGTCGTACCATGGAAGGTCGTCGTTACTCTGATGGTTTGCACCAAGCGATTGAAGCAAAAGAAGGTGTGCCAATTCAAGACGAGACCAAGACTTCAGCTTCTATTACCTATCAAAACCTCTTCCGTATGTATAAGAAATTGGCAGGTATGACAGGTACTGGTAAAACAGAAGAAGAAGAATTCCGCGAAATTTACAACATTCGTGTTATCCCAATCCCAACCAACCGTCCAATTCAACGTATCGACCACTCAGACCTTCTCTATGCAAGTCTGGATGCGAAATTTAAGGCTGTAGTTGAAGATGTAAAAGCTCGTTACCAAAAAGGTCAGCCGGTCTTGGTAGGTACAGTTGCCGTTGAAACGAGTGATTTCCTCTCCAAGAAATTGGTAGCAGCAGGTGTTCCTCACGAAGTCTTGAATGCGAAGAACCACTACAGAGAAGCGCAAATCATCATGAACGCTGGTCAACGTGGCGCGGTTACTATCGCAACCAACATGGCTGGTCGTGGTACCGACATTAAACTTGGTGAAGGGGTTCGTGAGCTTGGTGGACTTTGTGTTATCGGTACAGAGCGTCACGAAAGTCGCCGTATTGATAATCAGCTTCGTGGACGTTCAGGACGTCAAGGAGACCCAGGTGAGTCACAATTCTACTTGTCTCTTGAAGATGATTTGATGAAACGTTTCGGTTCTGAACGTTTGAAAGGTGTCTTTGAACGACTCAACATGTCTGACGAAGCCATCGAATCTCGCATGTTAACGCGTCAAGTTGAAGCAGCTCAAAAACGTGTCGAAGGAAACAACTACGACACTCGTAAACAAGTCCTTCAATACGATGATGTTATGCGTGAACAACGTGAAATCATCTATGCACAACGTTATGATGTTATTACTGCAGATCGTGACTTGGCACCAGAAATCCATGCTATGATCCGTCGTACCATTGGACGTATCGTGGATGCACATGCTCGTTCGAAAGAAGATGAAAAATTGGAAGCAATCTTGAACTTTGCTAAGTATAACTTGCTTCCAGAAGATTCAATTAGCCGTTCAGACCTTGCAGGTTTGTCGGACCAAGCTATCAAAGATGAACTTTTCCAACGTGCCTTGAAAGTCTATGACAGCCAAGTTGCTAAGCTTCGTGACGAAGATGCAGTGAAAGAATTCCAAAAAGTCTTGATTCTACGTGTTGTAGACAACAAGTGGACAGACCATATCGATGCTCTTGACCAGTTGCGAAATGCTGTTGGTCTTCGTGGATATGCCCAAAACAACCCTGTTGTAGAATATCAAGCAGAAGGTTTCCGCATGTTTAACGACATGATTGGATCGATTGAATTCGATGTGACCCGCTTGATGATGAAAGCACAAATCCATGAACAAGAACGTCCGCAAACTGAACACAATATCAGTACAACTGCGACTCGTAATATCGCAGCGCAGCAGGCAAGCCTTCCAGAAGATTTGGACTTGAGCCAAATCGGACGGAACGACCAATGCCCATGTGGATCAGGTAAGAAATTCAAGAACTGTCATGGTAAGAGACAATAATATGAGATAAGATACAGGCGGATACCTGGTAAAAATCATTTTTTGCTTGGTGTCCGTTTGCTTTATAAGGAGATGAATCATGGTATTTAAAGCTAAAAGTCCTAAAATTAACATTGAAGAAGTTCGCGCCTTGTCTAAATTAGAGGGAGCGGCTCTTGCGAGAAAAAATCAACGTGATCAGGAATTGGAAGCCATCATCCGTGGGGAAGACCAGCGTATTCTCTTGGTGATTGGACCATGTTCATCTGATAACGAAGAGGCGGTTCTTGAGTATGCCAAGCGTCTATCTGCTTTGCAAGAAGAGGTCAAAGACCGTATTTTTATGGTCATGCGTGTCTATACAGCTAAACCTCGTACCAATGGAGATGGCTATAAGGGCTTGATTCATCAACCAAATGCGACAGAAGCTCCTAGCTTGATCAATGGGATCAAGGCTGTTCGTCAGCTACACTACCGTGTGATTACCGAAACGGGTATGACAACAGCGGATGAGATGCTTTATCCTGAAAATCTTCCGCTGGTGGATGATTTGATTTCTTATATGGCTGTTGGAGCTCGTTCTGTAGAGGATCAACAGCACCGTTTTGTAGCGAGTGGAGCAGACTTTTCAACAGGATTTAAAAATCCAACATCTGGAAATCTCAATGTCATGTTTAACGGGATTTACGCAGCGCAAAATAAACAGAGTTTCCTTTTCCTCGGTAAAGAGGTGGAAACAACGGGAAATCCATTGTCCCACGCCATTCTTCGCG
>NZ_AJRC02000014.1:0-50220 GCF_000298695.2 Streptococcus sp. GMD3S
GTGCCTGCCCATGACCAACGTGACTGGGAATTTGCCAAACAATTTGACCTTCCAATCGTAGAAGTGTTTGAAGGTGGAAACGTTGAAGAAGCTGCTTACACAGAAGATGGTCTTCATGTCAATTCAGACTTCCTAGATGGCCTTAACAAAGAAGACGCTATTGCTAAAATTGTGGCTTGGTTGGAAGAAAAAGGTTGTGGTCAAGAGAAGGTTACCTACCGTCTCCGCGACTGGCTCTTTAGCCGTCAACGTTATTGGGGTGAACCAATCCCAATCATTCATTGGGAAGATGGGACTTCAACAGCAGTTCCTGAAAATGAATTGCCACTTGTCTTGCCAGTAACCAAGGACATCCGCCCTTCAGGTACAGGGGAAAGTCCACTAGCTAACTTGACCGACTGGCTTGAAGTGACTCGTGAAGATGGCGTCAAAGGTCGTCGCGAAACCAATACGATGCCACAGTGGGCTGGTTCAAGCTGGTACTACCTCCGTTATATTGATCCACATAACACTGAGAAATTGGCTGATGAGGACCTTCTCAAACAATGGTTGCCAGTAGATATCTACGTGGGTGGTGCAGAGCATGCTGTTCTTCACTTGCTCTACGCTCGTTTCTGGCATAAATTCCTCTATGACTTAGGTGTTGTTCCGACTAAGGAACCATTCCAA
This sequence comes from Streptococcus sp. GMD3S, assembly GCF_000298695.2. Taxonomy (GTDB): domain Bacteria; phylum Bacillota; class Bacilli; order Lactobacillales; family Streptococcaceae; genus Streptococcus. The sequence goes on from NZ_AJRC02000014.1 coordinate 670, forward strand.
AAACTCTTTAACCAAGGAATGATTTTGGGAACAAGCTACCGTGACCACCGTGGGGCTCTTGTGGCAACTGATAAGGTTGAAAAACGTGACGGTTCCTTCTTCCATGTGGAAACAGGAGAAGAGTTAGAGCAAGCGCCAGCCAAGATGTCTAAATCCCTCAAGAACGTTGTTAACCCAGACGATGTGGTGGAACAATATGGTGCAGATACCCTTCGCGTCTATGAAATGTTCATGGGACCACTTGATGCTTCAATTGCTTGGTCTGAAGAAGGTTTGGAAGGAAGCCGTAAATTCCTCGACCGTGTTTACCGTTTGATTACAAGTAAAGAAATCGCTGCGGAAAACAATGGTGCTCTTGACAAGATCTACAATGAAACAGTCAAAGCCGTCACTGAGCAAATCGAGTCCATGAAGTTCAATACAGCCATTGCCCAACTCATGGTCTTTGTCAACGCGGCTAACAAGGAAGACAAGCTCTATGTGGACTATGCCAAAGGATTTATCCAATTGATCGCCCCATTTGCGCCTCACTTGGCAGAAGAGCTCTGGCAAACAGTCGCAGCAACTAGCGAATCAATCTCTTATGTAGCTTGGCCAACTTGGGACGAAAGCAAATTGGTTGAAGACGAAATCGAAATCGTCGTCCAAATCAAAGGAAAAGTTCGTGCCAAACTCATGGTCGCTAAAGACCTGTCACGCGAAGAATTGCAAGAAATCGCTCTGGCTGATGAAAAAGTTAAAGCAGAAATTGACGGTAAGGAAATTGTCAAGGTGATTGCGGTACCTAACAAACTCGTTAATATCGTCGTGGAATAATATAGGAATCCTTCAGAGTAGAATCTGGAGGATTTTTTGAATCTTCTTATGAAAGTATGATATACTATGGGCAACTATAAAGTTTGAAAAGTAAAACAAGGAGAAAACGATGCCAGTCAATGAATATGGTCAGATAATTGGTGAGTCAATGGAAGGTTATACACCAGGTGAATTGCCTTCCATTGATTTCTTAGAAGGGCGCTATGCTCGGATAGAGGCTCTTTCGGTGGAAAAGCATGCTGAGGATTTGCTAGCTGTTTATGGTCCAAATACACCTCGGGAGATGTGGACCTACCTCTTTCAGGAACCAGTAGCAGATATGGAGGAACTGGTTACCGTCTTAAATCAGATGTTGGCCCGTAAGGACCGTTTTTACTACGTGATTATAGATAAGGCAACTGGTAAGGCTTTGGGAACTTTTTCTCTCATGCGCATTGACCAGAATAACCGAGTAATAGAAGTGGGTGCCGTCACTTTTTCTCCAGAACTCAGGGGAACACGTATAGGGACAGAGGCTCAATATCTCCTAGCTCGCTATGTTTTTGAGGAGCTTAACTATCGTCGCTATGAGTGGAAATGCGATGCTCTAAATCTGCCATCAAGACGAGCTGCGGAGCGTTTGGGCTTTGTTTATGAAGGAACCTTCCGCAAGGCAGTTGTTTATAAGGGGCGCACGAGGGATACGGATTGGTTGTCTATGATTGATAAGGACTGACCTCAAGTCAAAGCTCGTTTAGAAACATGGTTGGCTCCTGAAAATTTTGATAAAAATGGACGGCAGTACAAGAGCTTGAGAGAACTTTAAGAGGTGTTGACATGATCACTATTAAAAAGCAAGAAATTGTCAAGTTAGAGGATGTTTTGCATCTCTATCAGGCTGTCGGTTGGACAAATTATACACATCAACCTCAGATGTTGGAGAAGGCCTTATCTAACTCATTAGCAATTTATCTGGCACTTGATGGCGATGCCGTGGTGGGCTTGGTCCGTTTGGTCGGAGATGGTTTTTCATCAATTTTTGTCCAGGATTTGATCGTTTTGCCTAGCTATCAGCGCCAAGGGATTGGTAGCGACTTGATGAAAGAGGCTTTAGGTGATTACAAAGATGCCTATCAAGTCCAACTAGTGACCGAACAGACAGAAAAAACTTTGGGATTCTATCGTTCTCTGGGATTTGAAGCCTTATCTACTTATGATTGTACAGGAATGATTTGGGTGGATCGAAAAAGATAAAAAAATATTTTTTCTTAAGTAAAGTTTAAGTCTCCTCGTGTATTATATAGTTATTAAATAAAGACCTCCTAATACTCTTCGAAAATCTCATCAACCTTCGTTAGAGTCGACTTAGCTAACTATAGTTATGCTTGCGCCTATCTGCCTAGTCTGATTTCGATTTTCATTGAGTACCCTTTATTTAATGAAATCCCAAACTTTTCTTTTTCATCATAATCTCCTAAAGAAGTCACCCAATCAGGTGGCTTTTTTATGACTTGGGGAGGAAAAATCCATTTGAAAAAAATTTTTTAAAAAATGATAAATCAAAGAAAAAGTTAAGTTAGTTTTAAGATTCATCTTGTATTATATAACCATTAAATAAAGACCTCCTAACTTTATTTAATGAAATCCTAAACTTTTCTTTTTCATAATAATCTCCCTAAAGAGGCCACCCAATCAGGTGGCTTTTTTGTTTGTGGCTTGGATTTTTGATATAATAGAGCCATGAGTAGAATTTTAGATAATGAAATCATGGGGGATGAGGAGTTGGTAGAACGTACACTCCGTCCTCAGTTTTTACGTGAATATATTGGGCAGGACAAGGTCAAGGACCAGCTGCAAATCTTTATCGAGGCTGCCAAAATGCGGGATGAGGCACTGGACCATGTTCTTTTATTTGGTCCTCCAGGTCTCGGGAAAACAACCATGGCCTTTGTTATTGCCAATGAACTGGGAGTCAACCTCAAGCAAACGTCTGGTCCTGTCATTGAAAAAGCAGGTGACTTGGTAGCGATTTTGAATGATTTGGAGCCGGGAGATGTCCTCTTTATCGACGAGATTCATCGCTTGCCCATGTCGGTAGAAGAGGTGCTTTATAGTGCCATGGAGGACTTCTACATTGATATCATGATTGGAGCTGGTGAAGGCAGTCGCAGTGTTCATCTGGACTTGCCACCTTTTACCTTGATTGGTGCGACGACCCGTGCGGGTATGCTTTCTAATCCTTTGAGAGCACGTTTCGGGATTACAGGCCATATGGAATACTATGTCCCCGCTGACTTGACAGAGATTGTTGAGCGGACGGCAGATATCTTTGAGATGGAAATCACCCACGAGGCAGCTGCTGAGCTGGCCTTGCGTAGTCGGGGAACTCCTCGTATCGCCAATCGTCTCCTTAAGCGCGTGCGCGATTTTGCCCAGATTATGGGGGATGGATTAATCGATGATGTTATTACCGATAAAGCTTTGACCATGCTGGATGTAGACCATGAGGGGTTAGACTATGTGGACCAGAAAATTCTTCGTACCATGATTGAGATGTATGGTGGTGGTCCGGTCGGTCTAGGAACTCTTTCTGTTAATATTGCCGAGGAGCGTGAGACGGTCGAAGATATGTACGAACCTTACCTCATCCAGAAAGGTTTTATCATGCGAACTCGTTCTGGACGGGTAGCGACTGCTAAGGCTTATGAACATTTAGGGTATGAATACAATGAAAAATGAACAAGAAATTCTAGATGCTTTCAGAGAAAATCCTGATATGATGACCATTCTGACCATCATTCGTGACCTTGGTCTGAAAGACTCGTGGTTGGCGGCAGGTTCTGTCAGGAATTTCATCTGGAATCTCTTGTCAGACAAATCGCCTTTTGACCGTGAAACAGATGTGGATGTGATTTTCTTTGATCCAGATGTTTCTTATGAGGAAACAGTATCCCTAGAGAAAAAGCTAAGAGAAGATTATCCTCAGTATCAGTGGGAGTTGAAAAATCAGGTCTATATGCATCTACACAGTCCTCATACTGTGCCTTACACGAGTTCTCGTGATGCCATGAGTAAATATCCCGAGCGCTGTACGGCGATAGGGCTTCGCTTGCATGCTGACGCAACTTTAGAGCTCTTTGCGCCTTATGGTTTAGAGGATATTTTTAACTTTCACGTATCCCCAACTCCTCATTTCCTAGATAATGAAGACCGAATGAAGCTCTATCAAGAACGCTTGTCCAAGAAAAATTGGCAAGAAAAATGGGAAAATCTGACTTTTTCAAAAAACTTAAGAAAAATTTAAGTTAGGAACGGTATACTAAGTCCATAAGTTAAGAGGAACTTAACTTAAACTCCTAAAACTTTTTCATAATAATCTCCCTATAAAATTAAGTCGCCCAATCAGGTGGCTTATTTTTTGTCTGTACGGAGAGCTAATAACTTAGCAATAGAAGAAAATGGGGAAATATGGTATAATGAAACGATAGATTTTTGAATAGGAATAAGAACATGTTTGGATTTTTTAAGAAAGATAAAGCTGTAGAAGTTGAGGTTCCAACACAGGTTCCTGCTCATATTGGTATCATCATGGATGGGAATGGCCGTTGGGCTAAAAAACGGATGCAACCACGGGTTTTTGGTCATAAGGCGGGGATGGAAGCCCTCCAAAAGGTGACCAAGGCAGCTAACAAGATGGGAGTTAAGGTCATCACGGTTTATGCCTTTTCAACGGAGAATTGGACACGCCCAGATCAAGAAGTCAAGTTTATCATGAACTTGCCCGTTGAGTTTTATGACAACTACGTCCCTGAATTGCACGCAAATAACGTTAAGATTCAGATGATTGGGGAGACAGACCGTCTGCCTAAGCCGACTTTTGAATCTTTGAAAAAAGCAGAGGAGTTGACCAAGAACAATACAGGCTTGATTCTCAATTTTGCGCTTAACTATGGTGGTCGTGCTGAAATTACGCAGGCTCTTAAGGGCTTGGCTCAAGATGTTCTAGATGCTAAAATCAACCCTGGTGACATCACAGAAGATATGATTGGGGACTATCTTTTCACGCAACACCTGCCAAAGGATTTGCGAGATCCGGACTTGATTATTCGTACGAGTGGTGAGTTGCGTTTAAGTAATTTCTTGCCATGGCAAGCAGCCTATAGTGAGCTTTACTTTACGGATACCTTGTGGCCTGATTTTGATGAAGCAGCCTTGCAGGAAGCTATTGCTGCTTTTAACCATCGCAATCGCCGTTTTGGAGGAGTTTAGGAGAAGATATGACCAAGGATTTACAAAAGAGAACATTGTTTGCGGTATTGGCCCTGGCCATTTTCCTTCCAGTCTTGTTTGCGGGTGGGCTCTTGTTGCAGATAGGGATTGGCTTGTTAGCGATGCTAGGCGTCCATGAACTCTTGCACATGAAGGGGCTAAAGACTATGACCATTGAGGGTGCTTTGACTCTTTTTGCGACCTTCGCTCTCACAGTTCCTTTAGAAAATTACCTAACATTTTTGCCTGTTGATGGGAATGTGGTTGCCTACAGTGTTTTGATTACCATAATGCTAGGGACGACCGTTTTCAGTAAAAACTATACGATTGAAGATGCCGCTTTTCCAATTGCTGTGAGCTTTTATGTTGGTTTTGGTTTTAATGCCTTACTAGATGCTCGGGTGGCAGGTTTTGACAAGGTACTTTTGGCCCTTTTTATCGTTTGGGCGACAGATAGCGCAGCCTACCTGACAGGGATGAATTTTGGTAAACATAAGTTGGCACCAAGAGTTTCTCCTAATAAGAGTATTGAGGGCTTTGTCGGTGGTATTCTAGGTGCGGTACTGATAACAGTGATTTTCATGTTAGTGGACAGCACAGTTGCTCTTCCTTATGGGATTTATAGAATGAGTCTCTTTGCTGCCTTCTTCAGTGTGGCAGGTCAGTTTGGTGACTTGATTGAAAGTGCCATGAAACGCCATTTCGGTGTCAAGGATTCTGGCAAATTTATCCCTGGACATGGTGGTGTGTTGGATCGCTTTGACAGCATGCTGATTGTGTTTCCAATGATGCACTTATTTGGCCTGTTTTAAAGAAAGGAATATTGAATGATTGGATTGCTAACCTTTATCCTCGTTTTTGGGATTATTGTGGTGGTGCATGAGTTTGGACATTTTTATTTTGCCAAGAAATCAGGCATTCTAGTTCGTGAATTTGCCATTGGTATGGGGCCCAAGATTTTTTCCCATATCGGTAAGGATGGCACTGCTTATACCATTCGAATCCTTCCTCTAGGAGGCTATGTTCGTATGGCAGGCTGGGGTGATGATGCGACAGAAATCAAGACAGGAACTCCAGTCAGTTTAACACTTGCTGATGATGGTAAGGTCAAACGGATTAACCTCTCAGGGAAGAAGTTGGATCAAACGGCTCTTCCTATGCAGGTAACTCAGTTTGACTTTGAAGACAAGCTCTTTATCAAGGGTTTGGTCCTGGAAGAAGAAAAGACTTTTACAGTGGATCATGATGCAACGGTTGTTGAAGAAGATGGAACCGAAGTGCGCATCGCTCCTCTGGATGTACAGTATCAAAATGCTTCTATCTGGGGCAAGCTCATCACCAACTTTGCAGGTCCTATGAATAACTTTATCTTAGGTGTTGTTGTTTTTTGGATCTTGATCTTTTTGCAGGGCGGTGTTAGAGATACTCAGACCAATCTCTTTCATGTCATGCCAGAAGGAGCTTTGGCTAAGGTGGGCGTAGCTGAGACAGCTCAAATCACCAAGGTCGGCTCGCATGAGGTTAAGAATTGGCAAGACTTGACCCAGGCTGTGGAAGCAGATACCAAGGACAAGACTGCCCCGACCTTAGATGTGACCATTTCTGAAAATGGTAGCGAAAAACAAGTCACTGTGACTCCAGAAGAAAATCAAGGACGCTATATTCTCGGAGTTCAACCGGGGGTCAAGTCAGACTTTCTATCCATGTTTGTTGGTGGATTTACAAACGCTGCTGACTCTGGGCTCCGCATCCTTTCGGCTCTGAAAAACTTGATTTTCCATCCAGATTTGAACAAACTCGGCGGTCCCGTTGCCATTTTTAAGGCAAGTAGCGATGCTGCTAAAAATGGAATTGAGAATGTCCTCTACTTCCTAGCCATGATTTCCATCAATATTGGAATTTTTAACTTGATTCCGATCCCGGCTTTGGATGGTGGAAAGATTGTGCTCAATATCCTAGAGGCTATCCGCCGTAAACCCCTTAAACAAGAAATTGAAACCTATGTCACCATGGCTGGTGTAGTTATCATGGTTGTCTTGATGCTAGCTGTAACCTGGAATGACATTATGCGACTCTTCTTTTAGATAATCGAGGAATATTATGAAACAAAGTAAAATGCTAATCCCTACACTTCGCGAAATGCCAAGCGATGCTCAAGTTATCAGCCACGCCCTTATGTTGCGTGCTGGTTATGTTCGTCAAGTTTCTGCCGGTGTTTATTCTTACCTACCACTCGCTAACCGTGTGATTGAAAAGGCTAAGAATATCATGCGCCAAGAGTTTGATAAGATTGGTGCGGTGGAGATGTTGGCTCCTGCCCTTCTCAGTGCTGATCTTTGGCGTGAATCAGGTCGTTATGAAACCTATGGTGAAGACCTTTATAAACTGAAAAATCGTGAAAAGTCAGACTTTATCCTAGGTCCGACACACGAAGAAACTTTTACGGCTATTGTTCGTGACTCTGTCAAATCTTACAAGCAATTACCACTTAACCTTTACCAAATTCAACCTAAGTACCGTGATGAAAAACGTCCACGTAACGGACTTCTCCGTACGCGTGAATTTATCATGAAAGACGGCTATAGTTTCCATGCTAATTACGATAGTTTGGATGTGACTTATGACGAGTACAAGGCGGCCTATGAACGAATTTTCACTCGTAGTGGCTTGGACTTCAAGGCCATCATTGGTGATGGTGGTGCCATGGGTGGTAAGGATAGCCAAGAATTTATGGCCATCACTCCTGCTCGTACAGACCTTGACCGCTGGGTTGTTTTGGACAAGTCAGTTGCCTCATTTGATGAAATTCCTGCAGAAGTGCAAGAAGAAATCAAGGCAGAATTGCTCAAATGGATGGTTTCTGGTGAAGACACTATTGCCTACTCAAGTGAGTCTAGCTATGCGGCTAACTTAGAAATGGCAACAAACGAGTACAAACCAAGCAACCGTGTTGTCGCTGAAGAAGAAGTGACTCGCGTCGAAACTCCAGGTGTAAAATCCATCGATGAAGTCGCAGCCTTCCTAAATGTCCCAGAAGAACAAACAATCAAAACCCTCTTCTACATGGCAGATGGTGAGCTTGTTGCAGCCCTTCTAGTTGGAAATGACCAACTCAATGAAGTTAAGTTGAAAAACCACTTGGGTGCAGATTTCTTTGATGTTGCGAGCGAGGAAGAAGTAGCAAATGTTATATCGGCTGGCTTTGGTTCGCTTGGCCCAGTTGGTTTGCCAGAAAATGTGAAAATCATTGCAGACCGTAAGGTACAAGATGTTCGCAATGCTGTTGTGGGGGCCAACGAAGATGGCTACCACTTGACGGGTGTGAACCCAGGTCGTGATTTCACTGCAGAATACGTGGATATCCGCGAAGTTCGTGAGGGTGAAATTTCACCAGACGGACAAGGCGTTCTTAACTTCGCGCGTGGTATTGAGATCGGTCATATTTTCAAACTCGGAACTCGCTACTCAGCAAGCATGGGTGCAGATGTTTTGGATGAAAATGGTCGTGCTGTGCCAATCATCATGGGATGTTACGGTATCGGTGTTAGCCGTCTTCTTTCAGCAGTTATGGAACAACACGCTCGCCTCTTTGTCAATAAAACGCCTAAAGGTGAATTCCGTTACGCTTGGGGAGTTAACTTCCCTAAAGAATTGGCACCATTTGATGTGCATTTGATTACTGTCAATGTTAAAGATGAAGAAGCGCAAGCCTTGACAGAAAAATTGGAAGCCAACTTGATAGACGCTGGTTACGAAGTCTTGACAGATGACCGTAACGAACGTGTCGGAGTGAAGTTTAGCGATAGCGACTTGATTGGTCTGCCAATCCGTATCACTGTTGGGAAGAAAGCAGCCGATGGCATCGTAGAAGTCAAGATCAAGGCGACTGGTGACACAATTGAAGTTCACGCAGATAACTTGCTCGAAACCCTTGAAATCCTAAGCAAGAAATAAAACTATAATCAGAAGAAAAACAAGGCAAAAATGTAACTAGTTTTTACCTTGTTTTTTCTGTATAATGGGAAAAATGAGTAAATGAAGAGGTAAAGCTATGCTAAAATTTCCAAAGGATTTTGTCTGGGGTTCCTCCACTTCTGGACCACAGACAGAAGGACGAGTGCCAGGTGATGGTAAAGGAGATAATCTCTGGGATTATTGGTATCAAGTAGAGCCAAACCGCTACTACAATGGGATTGGATCTGATAAAACATCGACCTTCTATGAAAACTGGGAAAAGGATATTGAGCTTTTGGTAGAGACTGGGCATACAGCCTTTCGTACTTCTATCCAGTGGTCTCGTATTTTCCCGCAAGGTCGTGGAAAAGTCAATCCTCAAGGTGTGGCTTTCTACCGTCAGGTATTTGAAGCGATTAAGGCCAAGGGCATTCGTCTCTTAGTCAATCTCTATCACTTTGACCTGCCTTTTGCCCTGCAGGAAGATGGGGATGGTTGGGAAAACAAGGCAACCATTAAGGCTTACGAAGACTATGCTCGTTTTTGTTTTGAGACTTACGGTGACTTGGTGGACCAATGGATTACCTTTAACGAGCCCATCGTCCCTGTGGAGTTTGGCTATTTTTATGATGCTCACTATCCTCACAAGGTGGATGCCAAAGCGGCGGTTAAGGTTGCTTATCATACGCAACTGGCTAGTAGTCTTGCGGTTAAGGCTTGTCATGAGATTTTGCCTGATTCTAAGATTGGGATTGTCCTCAACTTGACACCAGCCTACCCACGTAGTCAGCATACCGCAGATGTCAAGGCTGCGCGCATTGCGGATCTCTTCCAAGCCCAATCTTTCCTAGACCCGTCTGTCTTGGGAGCTTATCCAGAAGAATTAGTAGAAATCTTGTCTGAGCATGATTTGCTGCCAGAGTACACTGTTGAAGAGTTAGAACTCATTCGGGAGCATACAGTGGACTTTCTTGGAGTCAATTACTACCAACCTTTGCGCGTTATGGCGCCACGTTTTGCCAAGCATCCAGACAGTCCACTCTTGCCAGAACATTTCTATGAGCCTTATATCATGCCGGGCCGTAAAATCAATCCTCATCGCGGTTGGGAAATCTATGAGCAGGGGATTTATGATATCGCTCAAAATATCAAGGAAAATTATGGCAATATTGAGTGGATGTTGACAGAGAATGGCATGGGTGTTGAAGGTGAAGATAAATTCCGTGTGAATGGCATGATTCAGGATGACTATCGTATCGACTTTGTCAAAGGACATCTGCGTGAACTTCACCGTGCCATTGAAGACGGAGCCAATTGTAAGGGTTACTTAATCTGGACCTTTATCGACTGCTGGTCATGGCTCAACAGCTATAAAAATCGCTATGGTCTGGTTGAGCTTGACTTGGAAACACAGGAACGTCGCCTGAAGAAATCAGGCCACTGGTTCAAAGAACTCAGCGACCATAATGGATTTTAAGAATAAAAAGAGTGAGATGGCGTTCATCTCACTTTTTATTACAATATCATCACCAAGGTCCCGATCGTAATCAGGATACAGCCAATAATTGTTTTAAACGTCAGGATATCTTGTAGGAAGAAAAAGGCTAGAACGAGGGTAAGGACGAGACTGAATTTATCGACAGCAGATACCTCAGTTGCACTGCCCATCTGCAAGGCCTTGTAGTAGCAGAGCCAAGAGGCGCCAGTGGCCAAACCAGATAAGATGAGAAAGAGCCAACTTTTTCTACTGATATTGACAATTTCGGTCTGACTATTGGTCAAGAAAACCATGGCCCAGGCCATAAGAATGACGACGACCGTACGAATAGCGGTTGCTAGATTGGATGGAACTCCCTCAATTCCAATCTTAGCTAAAATTGACGTTAAGGCTGCAAAGATAGCTGATAAAAGTGCGAAGAAAAACCACATGGCAAATACCTCCTCTTTTTATTATAAGTAATTGATGCTGACTTGTCAGGTATCAAGTGAAATCTTGATAAAACACCAGATAGAAAAACTATACCAATTTTTATCCTTGACAAGTGAGAAAAACAAGTATATACTGTTTTTGCTGATTCCGTAAAGTGAGAATTAGACTATACCAATTTAAGGAGAAAGCACAGCTGGTCTGTGTCGTATATACTATGTGTGGAATTGTTGGTGTTGTTGGAAACACAAATGCAACTGATATTTTGATTCAAGGGCTTGAAAAGCTCGAATACCGTGGCTATGATTCTGCGGGGATTTTTGTCCTAGGTGGTGCTGAAAATCACCTGGTTAAGGCTGTCGGTCGTATCGCAGAATTGTCTGCCAAGACAGCAGGTGTTGAGGGGACAACTGGTATCGGACATACTCGTTGGGCAACTCACGGGAAACCAACGGAAGACAATGCTCACCCACACCGCTCTGAGACAGAACGTTTTGTCTTGGTCCACAATGGGGTCATTGAAAACTACCTTGAAATCAAGGAAGAATACCTTGCAGGTCACCACTTCAAGGGACAAACAGATACAGAAATCGCTGTTCACTTGATTGGGAAATTTGTTGAAGAAGATGGCTTGTCAGTTCTTGAAGCCTTCAAAAAAGCCCTTCACATCATCCGTGGTTCTTATGCCTTTGCCTTGGTTGACTCTGAAAATCCAGATGTCATCTATGTCGCTAAGAACAAATCGCCACTTTTGATTGGTCTTGGAGAAGGCTATAACATGGTCTGCTCAGATGCTATGGCCATGATTCGTGAGACCAACCAATACATGGAAATCCATGACCAAGAGTTGGTAATCGTCAAGGCTGATAGCGTCGAAGTTCAAGACTATGATGGTAACAGTCGTGAGCGTGCTAGCTATACTGCTGAGCTCGACTTGTCAGATATCGGTAAAGGAACTTACCCTTACTACATGCTCAAGGAAATTGATGAGCAACCAACGGTTATGCGTAAACTTATCCAAGCCTACACAGATGAGGCAGGTCAAGTAGTGGTTGACCCTGCTATCATCAAGGCTGTTCAAGATGCAGACCGCATTTACATCCTTGCAGCTGGAACATCGTACCACGCAGGATTTGCTTCTAAGAAGATGTTGGAAGAACTGACAGATACACCAGTTGAACTTGGAATTTCATCTGAGTGGGGCTATGGTATGCCACTTCTCAGCAAAAAACCACTCTTCATCTTTATCAGCCAGTCTGGTGAAACAGCTGACAGCCGTCAGGTTTTGGTTAAGGCTAATGAAATGGGCATTCCAAGCTTGACAGTGACAAACGTTCCAGGTTCAACCCTATCACGTGAAGCCAACCATACTATGCTTCTTCACGCGGGTCCTGAAATTGCCGTGGCATCAACCAAGGCTTATACTGCGCAAATCGCAGCTCTAGCTTTTCTTGCAAAAGCAGTCGGAGAAGCAAACGGCAATGCCAAAGCCCAAGCCTTTGATCTGGTTCATGAGTTGTCAATCGTAGCTCAGTCTATCGAATCAACTCTTTCTGAAAAAGAAACCATTGATGCAAAGGTTCGTGACCTTCTTGAAACAACTCGCAATGCCTTTTACATTGGACGTGGTCAAGACTACTATGTAGCCATGGAAGCCAGTCTTAAGCTAAAAGAGATTTCTTACATCCAATGTGAAGGCTTTGCGGCAGGAGAACTCAAGCACGGAACCATTGCCTTGATTGAAGAAGGAACGCCTGTCTTGGCCCTCTTGTCAGATCCAGTCCTTGCCAACCATACTCGTGGAAATATCCAAGAGGTCGCAGCCCGTGGTGCCAAGGTTCTCACTATCGCAGAAGAAAATGTTGCTAAAGACACAGACGATATCGTCCTTACGACCGTACACCCTTACCTCTCACCAATCTCAATGGTCGTACCAACGCAATTGGTCGCTTACTTTGCAACACTCCACCGTGGCCTTGATGTGGACAAACCACGTAACCTTGCTAAGTCAGTAACAGTAGAATAAGCTAAGAAAGTCTAGTTCATCTAGACTTTTTCTAATGAGCAAATTTATTGAAAATAAAACTAATTAGTGATAAAATACCCTAAAACTAAAAGAGATAGCGAGGAAACGGGATGGTAGAATTAGGAATTTCAACATTTGGTGAAACAACAGCTCTGGAAGCGACTGGGCAACTTTACAGTCATGATGAACGCATTCGTCAGCTGGTGGCAGAGATAGAGCTGGCTGATAAGGTTGGTTTGGATGTGTACGGGATTGGGGAGCATCATCGGGAGGACCTTGCGGTATCGGCGCCAGAGATTGTTCTTGCAGCTGGTGCAGTCAATACCAAGAAAATTCGTTTGACGAGTGCAGTCAGCATACTCTCGAGTATGGATCCGATTCGCTTGTTCCAACAATATGCTACTATCGATGCTTTGTCAAATGGACGTGCGGAGATTATGGCTGGGCGTGGTTCATTTACCGAGTCTTTCCCACTGTTTGGCTATGACTTGAAAGACTATGAAGCTCTCTTTGATGAGAAATTAGACATGCTCCAGTTAGTCAATGAAAAGACCAAGATAGACTGGCAGGGGCAATTGACCCAAAGCATTGCTGGAAAAGAAGTTTATCCTCGTCCAGTTCAGGACAAATTGCCATTGTGGGTGGCGACAGGTGGTCATGTAGAGTCAACAGTGAAGATTGCTCAGGCGGGGTTGCCAATTGTCTATGCTATTATTGGTGGCAATCCGCGTTATTTTAAAAAGCTGATTCAAGCTTATCGTGAGATTGGTAGGGAAGCCGGTCATGCGGATAAAGACCTGAAAGTGGGCGCTCATTCTTGGGGCTGGATTGCTGAAGATGGCGAGCAGGCGATAAAAGATTATTTCCATCCGACCAAGCAAGTAGTGGATGCGATTTCCAAGGACCGTCCACACTGGCAGGAGTTGACCTATGAGCAATATTTGGAGCAAGTTGGTCCAAATGGAGCCATGTTTGTGGGAAATCCAGACCAGGTGGCAGAAAAATTGATTTGCATGATTGAGGATTTAGACTTGGATCGCTTTATGTTGCACCTACCACTTGGTTCTATGCCACATGATCAAGTTCTCAAAGCTATTGAACTTTTTGGAACGCAAGTCGCACCAAAAGTGCGTGCTTACTTTGCCATGAAAGAAGGGTTATAAAAAAATCCAATCAGTTGAGTCGATTGGTGAGGAACACCCATGGATTCAGCAACAGGTGGAAGTGGTACAAGCGATAGAGCATACTATCTAGTGGAATATATACTAGTTTATACCAAGTACAAGATAAAATAGCAAAAAAGGCGATTATCCAAGCGGAAATCGTCTTTTTTGATATTCTCACAAATACGATATCTTGTGGTTGGTGTAAACTGGTAGATAGTTCTCTTATTTTATTTATCAAAACCTTGTAAGTTTTTTTGGCGCTCTTCAGTTTGACCCTTGGCATCCAATTTATTACCATTGTAAACAGTGCTTTCCCATGATCCGTACATTGGGTTAGGGAAAATGATGAATTTCTCACCAAACTCTTTTTGTAATTCCTCTAATTTTTGGTCGCGCTCAGTTTCAGAGGTCTTTGAAAACTCTGCAAAGTCCACAAGATTGTCTCCTAGTAGCATGACTAAGTTGGTTTTTTCTTGGACTGCTTGTCTACGACCTTCTTTAGATTTGACGCCTTTTTCTAAGAACATGAGATGATCGCGGCTTTGTACAGGAATTCCTTCATTTTCTAGGTTTTTGATCGTATCATCTACCTGATCTATCGTGCGGTCAGATACATAGTAAATTTGGACACCGTTTTGGTCTGCAAATTGGAGAAAATCTTTAGCACCTGGTACAGCCTTGGCTGCGGCTTTTTTTACCCAGATATCCCAGTTATCTGGGGTAAATGCTGTTCCATCTTTGACATTTTGCGCTTGATAAGGGCTATTGTCTAATACGGTTTCGTCTAAGTCCAAAACGATAGAGTAGGGTTTATCTGTCTGTGTTTTTAGTAGTTCTTTCAAACGATCAGTAGCGACATTGTAACCTTGTAGATAGAGTGCCTTGGTCTCAGCTGCTTTTTGATACCAAAGAGTTGACATAGTATTTTCTCTTGAACGCAACTGATCATAGGTCATTGTAACCTGATTGTCAGATGTACTACTTTGTGTTGTCTGTGAATTTGCCGAATTTGTGCCACAGCCAGTCAGTAAAATGACGGAAGCAAGTGTAGAAGCAATTGTAATGGTAACTTTGGATATTTTCATAATCCCATCCTCCTAATAATAGTCTATTAATATTGTAGCGTTTTCATGGGATTTGTGCAAGAAAATATCGAGAGAAAAGAAATTTTTCAGTAGTAATTTGGTATTAGGATAAAATTATGTACTTAATTTGGGAATGAAGATGGATATAAAAAAATTCAATCGGCTTGATAGAAAATCTATATCAGTTCCTTTTTGAAAAATAGATGAAAATAAAGTGAATCTTTGAAAGGCTAGTAACATCAAGCTTTTCAGGGATTTTTTTCTTTATAGATATAAAAATTTTCAATCGAGTTGATAGTCAATATATATTGGGAAAAGGGGAAAAGGAGTGGTAAGATGGTTTCAATCCAAATGGAAGGAGAAAGGTATGGCAAGCAAAAGAGATTTAGTCTTTAGAGCGATTCGAGGCGATGAAGTGGAAAGAGTTCCTGTCGGATTTTGGTTTCATTTTGTAACACTCGAAGAAAAGGGGCAGGGATTAAATAATCCACGTATCTTTCAAAAAAGTGTTGATGGGCATCGCAGCTATGTGGAAAGGATTCGCCCTGATTTTGTCAAAATTATGAGCGATGGTTTTTTCCTTTATCCAAGTAATGTCTATAATCCTAAGATTGCAAGCATTCGGGAGCTGACTTCTATTGAGTCGATTGGTGAGGAACACCCATGGATTCAGCAACAGGTGGAAGTGGTACAAGCGATTCGAGAGACCTTTACCGAAGAGATTGCTTCTTTCTACAATATCTTTTCACCAATCTCCTACCTCAAGCGCTGGTTCCGCACAGAAACTTCTCGAGGAGATAGGGAAGTGGCTGATCTATTGCTTGAAAATCCTGAGCAATTTAGAGCTATTCTAGACGTGATTGCAGGAGATATTGCTATCCTAACTCAGAAAATCATCCAGCAAGGCGGTGTTGACGGGATTTACCTCAGTACCCAGGAAATTCAAGATGAGCGCATCACACCAGCACTCTACCAAACCTATATCGAACCGAGCAATATAGCGATTTTGGAGGCAGCTAATCAGGTGGGTGGGACCAATATCCTCCATATCTGTGGTTTTGAAGGTGCGAGCAATGATGTGACGATTTTTAAGGACTATCCAGCTCAAGTGGTCAACTGGGCGACCCACCATGAGGATGTTAGTTTGACACAGGGGCAGGAGTTGTTTCCAGGCAAGGCCGTTTTAGGTGGATTTGAAAACGGCAAGAAAAGCTTGCTTTATCAAGGTTCCAAGGCGGAATTGCAAGATGAAACAAGACGGTTGCTGGCTGAAGCTGGTAGTAAAGGCGTTCTTCTGGGAGCTGACTGTACTGTTCCAGATGACTTTGACTTAGAGAGGTTGGACTGGATTCGGCAGGCAGCTGTTCTCTAAAAGGAGGAGCTATGAAAAGTAAAAGATGGGGCATCTTCATTGCAGTTGTCGGTTTGCTGGCCTTGGTTGCCATAAGCGTCGTAAAAAATCAGCACTGCAAAAATGGAGAGAGATGTCGTGGAGTTCAGGATTTTTCCAAGTCCAGTCTCCCCTTTCTACGCTCGAATGATATCGCAAGCAGTTTATTAGTTGAAAAAGTAAGAAATGGAGAATAAGAATGTCAGAAAAAAAAGAATGGGTTTTAAAAGCATTTAAAGGTGAAAAGGTTGATCGTGTGCCAGTTGGCTTTTGGCACCATTTCACATCCGAAGACGAATGGCTACACGGTTTCTCAAATCCAGTCATTATCGAGAAGAATATTGAGGGCCATAAGCGCTTTATCCGAGAAGTTCAGCCAGACTTTATCAAACTCATGAGTGATGGCTACTTTGCTTATCCAAATCCAGCGATTGCCAAAGACAAATCACTTCAAGAATTGGCAACCATTCAACCACTTGGATCAGACCATGCTTGGATAAAAGAGCAGGTGGACTTGGTTAAGAAAATCAAGCAAGAGTTTACAGAAGATATCGTTGCGATTTACAATATTTTTGCTCCTGTGACCTATCTCAAGTGGCTGCTTGGGGAAGTATCTGGCGGCGATGACCTTATCGCGGACTTTCTGGTGGAAGACCCTGAAGCCCTTAAGAAGGTGTTGGATGTGATTGCAGAAGATATTGCGAGTCTAAGTCGAGCTGTCATCGAAGAGGCTGGTGCTGACGGAATCTACCTCAGCGTGCAGAGTATCCAAGATCAACGAGTGTCGGCAGCAGATTATCAAGCCGTCATTGCACCTAGCGAGATAACGGTTCTGGAAGCGGCTAGTGCTGTTGGTGGCGTCACTGTTCTTCATATCTGTGGCTACGAGGGGGCGCGAAATGATATTCACCTTTTTGCAGACTATCCTGCCCAAGTCTTTAACTGGGCTGTAGGACCAGAGGGAATCACTCTCAAGGAAGGTCGTGAGATTTTCAAGGGACGTACGGTTCTTGGAGGATTTGAAAATGGCAAGACAGGCTTACTGTATACTGGTAGCAAGGACGCCATTCAGGCTGAGGCAAAGAAACTAGTTGCAGAAGCTGGGGAACAGGGATTGGTACTTGGGGCAGATTGTACCATTCCAAGTGATATCGCAGTTGAACGTATCCAGTGGGTGAGAGAAGCGCTTGAAAACTAAAGGAGAAAAAGATGAGTAAAAAAGCATGGATTATCGGTGGTGTAGCAGTTGTTGCAGTAATTGGGGCGACGATTATCGGGAGAAGTTTAGCTGGTGCTCCAGCCAAGGATGGAAAAACGGCTTCGTCTGCTGAAGTCATAACCTTGAAGGTTGCCCATACACAAAACTACGTACCTTATGACTTTGTAAATGAAAAAGGGGAATCAGATGGTTATGAAGTAGCTGTTTTGAAGGCTGTTGATGAGAAGTTGGCAAACTATCAATTTGAATATACGGGTACCAGTGATGATGACCTCTTGATTGGTCTGGAATCAGGTAAGTATGACATCGGAACCAAGGGAGCTTGGTACACAGATGAACGAGCTAAAAAGTTTGTCATTCCATCTGAACCAGTCGGAGCGAGCATCATCGGATTTACGGTCAGAAAAGAAGATGAACAGAAATACAAAACCATTGATGACTTTGCTAAGAATAAAGGGAAATTGGTTCCCATCTCTCCACAGAATGCTCAATGGAATGTCATCACCAGCTACAATGAAAAACATCAGGATGCACCGATTGAGCTAACAGCTGCTGAATCCTTTAAAGTGGCAGATGCCTATGCCTGGGTCTTAGAAGGACGTTATGACGCCTTCTTTGATATCAAACTGTCCTTTGAAAAAGCAGTTACCGCAGAAGATGGCCCTTACCACCAATATGCGGACAAACTCAGCTGGTTCCCATACAAGGGTATTCCAACTTATCCCTTGATTCACCGTGATGAAAAGGGTGAGAAATTTGCTAAAGAATACGAAAAAGCAATTAAAGAATTGAAAGAAGATGGCACGCTTGCTAAGCTATCTCAGCAATACTTTAAAGAAGATGTCTTTAGTTACGTAGACAAAGACTAGACCAGAAATTCCAAGACTAGAAAGGGTTTTGCATGGTTTCTTATGATTTTTCCAAGGTCTTTCAGTTTTTGCCGACCTTATGGCAGGCGCTTCCTATGACCTTGTCCATTCTCTTTTTTACTACTCTTCTTGGTTCCCTTTTTGGAGGTCTCTTGGCCTGGGCACAAGTAGGAGAAGACAAGAGTTTTGCAGCGATTTCCAAAGGCTATATCTTTACCCTTCGTTGTACACCGCCGATTGTCTTGCTTTTTCTAGTCTTTTATGGCTTGCCAGAATTTCTGAAATGGTGGCTTGGTTTAGATATCAACAACTGGTCTAAAACTATTTTTGTTCTCTTGACGATGATTCTCTTGTTTGCGGCTATTGTTGCCGAGGTTTTCAAGGCAGCCTATCAAGCTATTCCAAAGGGGCAGACAGAGGCCGGGCTTAGTATTGGTTTGACTCCAAGTCAGACTTTTTGGAGAATCATTTTTCCTCAAGCTTTTCAAGTTGCTCTTCCCAATATAACGACCGCTATACTCAATCTCATGCGAGATGCTGCCTTGGCCTATACGATTGGTTTCGTTGATGTTATGGGGGCGGGGAATCTCTTGATTAGTCGCAATTTAGGGAACTACTCTCTGGAAACCTATACGGCAGTTGCGCTTCTTTACTGGGGGATTGCCTTGGTTATTTCTAGCTTGAGTCGTTTGCTTGAGAAGTCTTTGGAGACAAAAGGGAGGTAAGAAATGGATATAGACTATATTGTAAAGACCTTTCTGGAGACCTTGAAGGGTGTGCCAATCACCTTGATTATCATGATTGTGGCTATGGTCTTAAGCTTTTTACCAGCTCTATTTTTAGCCTTAGGGCAGATCTATAAGGTTCGAGGTGTGAGGAGTTTTTCTCTGGTCTATCTGGCCTTTATCCGAGCGACTCCACCGATTTTATTGATTCTCTTCTTTTATAGTTTGTTTCCAAGTTTGCTGAATCAATTTCTCAAAAGCATAGGAAGTGACTTTGATATTTTCAAACTTGATCCTCTCTACTATGCCTTCATCATTTATAGTTTGATGACAGTCGGGAGTTTATCGGAGATTTTGCGTTCAGCCATCTTGACGGTGAACAAGGGACAACTAGAGGCAGCGCATGCGATTGGGCTGACTACGACCCAGGCCTATCTAAGGATTGTTTTTCCTCAAGCCTTGCGCTCAGCCTTGCCTAACTTGGCCAATCTGGTGATTAATATCGTCAAAGGGACCTCCCTGGTCTTTGTTATGACTATCAAGGATATCACCGCTATTGCTCGTGTGGAAGCGTCCTACGGTTACCAGTATTTTGAGTCATATTTTGTGATCTTTTTGCAGTATATTTTGATCTGTGGTTTGATTCAGTGGGGCTTCTCCCTACTGGAGAAAGGCTATGTGAAAAAAGAAGAGAGAGCAAAAACATCTAGCGCGCGTTTTGTATAGGAGGACAGGATGTTACAAGTAGAACATATCGCAAAAACATTTGGAGAGAGACAGGTCTTGGAGGATGTTAATCTTCAGGTCAACCAAGGGGATGTCGTTGTTATTTTAGGACCATCAGGTTCTGGGAAAACGACCTTTCTCCGTTGTCTCAACCACTTAGAAAAAGCTGATAGTGGCCGTTTGACCTTGGCAGGAAAAACCTATGACTTATCCAAATTGAGCAAGAAAGACATTCTAGAAATTCGCCAAAAAACAGCCTTTGTTTTCCAGCACTACAATCTTTTTGCGAATAAAACTGCTCTGGAAAATATTCTAGAAGGCCTAATCGTAGCTCGTAAAGTTCCCAAGGAAGAAGCGCTCAAACGTGCAGAATCTGCCTTGGAAAAAGTTGGTTTACTGGCCTACAAAGACTACTACCCTTCACAACTATCTGGAGGGCAACAACAACGAATAGGAATTGCGCGTGCTATTGCCGTCAAACCCGAGGTCATTTTGCTAGATGAACCAACATCAGCACTAGACCCTGAGTTGGTTGGAGATGTTTTGGATGTTCTGAAACAGTTGGCGGGAGAAGGTGTGACCATGGTGGTCGTCACGCATGAGATGGGATTTGCTAGAGATGTCGCCAACCACGTTATTTTCATGGATGGAGGCCGTATCGTAGAGGAGAACAATCCCCACGATTTCTTTAGTCGTCCACAAGAAGAACGAACCAAGCAGTTCCTGGCTCGTATCTTATCAGACGCTAGCTATAGTGTAGAATATATGATTTGATAGCTAAGTGTATCATAAAAACAACACCCCATGACTAGAAGATTCTTCTGACCATGGGGTGTTTTCTCTATAGGAGGGCTAGGTTATATTCTTTGAAAATCTCTTCAAACCAGGTCAGCTTCGCCTTATCTACAACTTCAAAGCTGTGCTTTGAGCAGCCTGTGGCTAGCTTTCTAGTTTACTCTTTGATTTTCATTGAGTATCAGTTCTCTTTCTTGTTTTTTATCAACCATCCAAGTCCGAGAAGGGCAAGGATACTGAATCCAGCAAGGGCAAGAAGTGATTTGCTCTCAGTTCCTGTGTTTGGAAGGAGGTTCTGAGAGTTAGCCTCTGCAGCGGTTTCTTGAGTTTCAGGATTGGCTGCTAGGCTTTGAGCTTGGCCTTGTTCTGGTTCAACTTCCAAGCTAGAAAGATCAAATTCTGGTTTTTCTTCCACAGCTGGAGCGACAATGGCACCACCTTGAGACAAGCGGAGAACGACAGCAGTGAGAGCGTTCAATTTCAATCCTTTCTCAGTCCATTTAAGGCCTTGAGGGTTGGTAATTCCTACTGGTCCTGCTTGGTTTTCATCAGCCAAGACTTCGGCCTTTCTCAAGTGAGCAAAGGCAGTTCCCAAGTTGAATTCGCGAGCTTTTTCATCCGCATTGACAAAGACAGCGTAGACATCACCGTTTGGAGCAGTGATTTGGTAGCCGATGGTCACATCTTCTTTTTCAACGCCATTTTGTCCTGGGACAGTAATGAGGTGGACGCGCTCCTTGATATCTTGCAGACTCTTGAGTCGGAAAGCGTCTGTAGATTGACGAAGAGCGATCAGACCTTTCATGTAGTCACGGCTCTTGACATTTTCAGGATATGCTTTGCTATCTGTAGCTTTGGTCCAGTCAAACTTGTTGACAGCATCACTAGAGTCGTAAGAGTCATGGATAAAGTAAGGATAGACAAATGGCTTGCCGTCCTTGTCGCGCAACAAGTGAGACTTGTTTGGAACCTTATCCTCTGAGACAGGATTCTTATAGGCTGGATCAAGGAATTGTTTGGTACGTCCGTATTCCTGACCAGAGTGGATAAACGGAGTTCCTTGAGCGGTCAAGACCATGAGGTTTCCAAGTCGCAAACGACGATGAATCTCAGCGTAGTTTTCAGCCTTGCTTGGGTCTTTTTTGATAGACTGGGCAATGATGTCAAAGAGGGTCAAGTTATCATGGGCTGCGATATACTGGATAACATCTCCAGGACTGTCTGCTTCAAAGTTGGTTGGTTGGGCAATGAGATTTTTAAAGATGGTATTGATATCGCGTTTGCCACCTGTGATAAAGGCAGGTTGACCTTCGTTTGGATAGCCAGACTTGAGGTTGTTGCGGATGTCGTCTGAAAAGACAGCGACAGTATCTGTTTTCTTCATCCAATCTTGGTCAGCAGGTTGCACAGGCGCATTTTCATCACCAGTATAGGTTCTCCAGCCTTCACCTAGCATGATGAGATTTGGATTGAGGGCGCGTGCAGCCTTGTAAGCTTCTTCGATAGAAGCCGCATCGTGGTCACCCATCATATCAAAGCGGAAACCATCTACTTTGTAAGTTTCAACCAGATACTTGATGGAGTCTACCAAGACACGTTTAGACATGTAGTGGGTAGTTCCCAAACGACCGCCTCCGAAGCTAGTACGTGGAGTTCCGTCTGCATCCATAAAGTGATAGTAATTTGGCTCAATATCTTCAAAAATATCAACATTTGCAGTATGGTTGTAGACCACATCCAAGATAGCCCCCATGCCACGTTTGTGGATTTCGTTGATGAGGTTTTTGAATTCTGCGATACGTTTTTCTGGATCCTTAGGATTGCTTGAGTACATACCAGTCAAGGAGAAGTAGTTTTGAGGGTCATATCCCCAGTTGTAGTTGCTGTTGCTTGAAGCGTAGGCAGACAAACGTTCATGGTTTTTCAATTCATTGACAAAGTAGTAAGACAAGACTGGAAGGAGCTGGATGTGGGTCACACCCAAGTCTTTGAGATAGTCTAATTTTTCGATAAAGGCTTCGAAGGTACCGAATGGTTTGGTCAAGTCTTTTGCGATGGCAGGATCCGAAGTGAAGTCACGCACATGAGCTTCATAGATAACGGCATCTTCACGTGATTTGAAGTTACGAATCTTTCCATAGGTCAAGTCTTGCGGACCTAACTTCGCTGGATCGACAAAGGCAGCTTTAGCGACCTTATGAGCGGCATCTGTTTTTGCTAGGTCACTGTTCCAAGCCGCTAATGATTTGGCATAAGGGTCAAGAACGAGGACAGTTTTACCTTGGCGCTCGATTTGGTAGTGGTAGTAGTAGCCAGTGTAGTTGCTGATACCGAGACCAGAGTTTGCATCCAGAGTTTGTTTCCAGGTTCCTTTTTCTCCTTTTTCAAGGGGGACAGTTCCAACTACCTTTTCAGGGTCTTTCTTGTCATAGACAACAACGGAAACCTTATCAGCACTTGGAGACCAGAGGGTGAGGTCAACACGCTTGCCATCTTCTTTCAGAGTTGCGCCGAGTGGCCCATCGTAACTGTAGGACTCATCCTTGAGGCGCCAGCTTGAACGTGTGGTAAAGCGGTCTGAATTGTAGCTGACAGTGTAAGGGTGTTGAGTGTCAGAGAAGTCGCCGATGTAGGTCACTTTTTTACCTGCCTCATCCACTTCCACGTCTGTGATAGCTACTTTATTCCCTTGGTAATCAGTGATGCTGGAGTGTTTGAGGATATCGTCTTTCTTAGCTCCAACGAGGGTAGAAAAACTGCTTTCGATACGAGATTTAGCCACGTGTTGGGCACCAGTCATACGGATATCGTGAACGTAGTAGGGGTTGGTGTAGATGGTTTCGTCATCATCTTTGAGGAAAATCTGACTGTGATTTTTTAGATCAGTGAATTTATAATCTTCTTTTCTGATTTTCACATCATCGCCTTTCTTGCTTTCGTCTAGTAATAAAAATCCAAATTCTCTTGCAGCTTCATTGAGTGGGATATCAATGTAGCGTCCATATTTTCCAGTTGCGGTAAAGTCAGTACCGTCAGGCCATTCTCCACTGCTTGGGTTTTTGACATCGCCCCAATACCAGAGAGATTTTTTGTCATAGTTTCCATCGGTGCGGTAGTAGTTGACACGAATAGTTCCTGCTGGTTGAGGGCGGTAGTTGTATACCTTGTAGTTTTCATCTAGCCAGGCCTCATTCATTTTTGGAGAGAGGCGCTCTACAGAACGGTCTCCCGTCAGGTTATCCCCCTTGGTATTGTTGATGAGGAAGCTGACTTTCTTGGCTTGCTCATTTTTGAGTTTGACATCTAGATAATAGCCGTAGTCATCTTGCTTGGCATCCTTGAAGGACTTGGCTCCATTGGGCCAGTTTTCAGACGGTTTTTCAACATCGTCCCAAGTCCAAAGACCTTGAGAATCTTTGTTCTCTTCAGGGAGTTTTTTTACATGGATACGGAAGTGGTTGTCTGCGATGGGTTCTTCAGAGGATGTGTCAGCTTGTGGTTTTTGTTCTGAAGTTGGCGTTGCAGTGCTGTTATCTACTTTCTCTTCCTTGCTGTTAGCCTGGCTTGTAGTAGCATCTTCTGTTTTAGGTGTTTCTAGTGCTGTAGTAGTTTCCACAGCTGGAGCTTCTTTTTTAGAATCAAGGGAAGCGTTTGCATTCTTTTGTTCAGAAATAGGCGTTTCCTTTTGAGTTTGACTCGTTTCAGTCTCAGTAGGGGCCTTGGTCACAGCGCTGGTATTTTTCTGAGTTTGAGGAAGGTTTTCATTGGCCGAAATAGTTGGCATTGCAGCAGAAAGCAGGACAATGCTGGCACCAATGAGGACAGAACCAGTTCCGTTCTTCAAGGAACGGATACCATAAATCATTTTTTTCTCAGTTTGAGATGGGATCTTTTTCATCACAATTCTCCTTGTGTAGTTGTTCCCTATCAGTATAGCACGAGGTAAACATTAGTGCAAGCGTTTTCCTAATTTTTGAGAGAAAATATAATGCTTCATTCTCTTGAAATTTTAAAATAATATATAGGAAAAGATTGTTAAAAAATAGTAAAAAAACCTTGAAAAATCTAGCTAAATAAGGTATAATATGAATAATCATTTGTCGTAGGTTTTGTCTGAAATATTGTCCAGACAAGGCTCACAGCAGTTAAATCTTCTGGAAAAGTCAGATTTAGCTGCTCTTTTTGTGCTTTTTTTCAGGTTTTTGAGTGCTTGTAACAAAAATTTAAAGATTCTGAAAATTCATCAAAGGGACACGGTGATAGGGGTTTTAAAAACCATATGACGATTAGAAAAGCCTGATTGACAAGGCTTGGAATTTATTTACAAAGGAGAATCATCTTGGCAGGACATGACGTTCAATACGGGAAACATCGTACCCGTCGTAGTTTTTCAAGAATCAAAGAAGTTCTTGACTTACCAAATTTGATTGAAATTCAAACGGATTCATTCAAAGATTTCCTAGATCACGGTCTTAAGGAAGTATTTGAAGATGTATTGCCAATTTCAAACTTCACAGACACAATGGAGTTGGAATTTGTTGGCTATGAAATCAAGGAACCAAAATACACGCTCGAAGAAGCTCGTATCCACGATGCTAGCTACTCAGCACCAATTTTTGTAACCTTCCGCTTGATCAATAAAGAAACAGGCGAAATCAAGACCCAAGAAGTCTTCTTTGGTGATTTCCCAATCATGACCGAAATGGGTACTTTCATTATCAATGGTGGTGAACGTATTATCGTTTCTCAGTTGGTCCGCTCACCAGGTGTTTACTTTAATGACAAAGTAGACAAGAACGGCAAAGTGGGCTATGGTTCTACTGTTATCCCTAACCGTGGAGCTTGGTTGGAACTTGAAAGCGACTCAAAAGACATCGCTTATACTCGTATCGACCGTACTCGTAAGATTCCATTTACGACCTTGGTTCGTGCGCTTGGTTTCTCAGGTGATGATGAAATCTTTGATATCTTTGGTGATAGCGAATTGGTTCGCAACACCGTTGAAAAAGATATCCACAAGAATCCAATGGACTCTCGTACAGACGAAGCCTTGAAAGAAATCTACGAACGCCTTCGTCCAGGTGAGCCTAAGACTGCTGAAAGCTCACGTAGCTTGCTTGTAGCACGTTTCTTTGACCCACGCCGCTACGATTTGGCAGCTGTTGGTCGTTACAAGATCAATAAAAAACTCAACGTTAAAACACGCTTGCTCAACCAAACCATTGCGGAGCCATTGGTAGACCCTGAAACTGGTGAAATCTTGGTAGAGGCTGGTACCGTTATGACTCGCAGTGTGATCGAGAGTATCGAGCACCACTTGGATGGCGACTTGAACAAGATCATTTATATTCCGAATGATGCAGCTGTTCTGACAGAACCAGTTGTCCTTCAAAAATTCAAGGTTGTTGCCCCAACAGATCCAGACCGTGTTGTAACCATCATCGGAAATGCCAATCCAGACGACAAGGTTCGCGTTGTAACTCCTGCGGATATCCTTGCAGAGATGAGCTACTTCCTTAACTTGGCAGAAGGTATCGGACGTGTGGATGATATCGACCACCTTGGAAACCGTCGTATCCGTGCAGTTGGTGAATTGCTTGCCAACCAAGTACGTCTTGGACTTTCTCGTATGGAACGTAATGTCCGTGAACGTATGTCTGTTCAGGACAATGAAGTTTTAACACCACAACAAATCATCAATATCCGTCCTGTAACAGCAGCGGTTAAAGAATTCTTTGGTTCATCACAGTTGTCACAGTTCATGGACCAACACAACCCGCTTTCTGAGTTGTCTCACAAACGCCGTTTGTCAGCCTTAGGACCTGGTGGTTTGACACGTGACCGTGCAGGATATGAAGTACGTGACGTGCACTATACTCACTATGGCCGTATGTGTCCAATCGAGACACCTGAAGGACCTAACATCGGTTTGATCAATAACTTGTCATCTTACGGACACTTGAATAAGTATGGATTTGTTCAAACACCATACCGTAAGGTTGACCGTGAAACAGGTGTTGTGACCAATGAAATCGTTTGGTTGACAGCCGATGAAGAAGATGAATTTACTGTAGCGCAGGCTAACTCTCGTCTTAACGAGGACGGTACTTTTGCTGAGAAAGTTGTCATGGGACGTCACCAAGGGGTCAACCAAGAATATCCAGCAGAAGTGGTTGACTACATGGACGTGTCACCAAAACAGGTAGTTGCCGTTGCGACTGCATGTATTCCTTTCTTGGAAAACGATGACTCCAACCGTGCTCTCATGGGTGCCAACATGCAACGTCAGGCTGTGCCTTTGATTGATCCAAAAGCACCTTACGTTGGTACTGGTATGGAATACCAAGCAGCTCATGACTCTGGTGCTGCTGTTATTGCTCAGTATGATGGTAAAGTTACATACGCAGATGCTGACAAGGTAGAAGTACGCCGCGAAGATGGTTCATTGGACGTTTACCACATCCAAAAATTCCGTCGTTCAAACTCAGGTACTGCCTACAACCAACGCACTCTCGTTAAAGTTGGCGATGTTGTTGAAAAAGGCGATTTTATCGCTGACGGACCTTCTATGGAAAAAGGGGAAATGGCGCTTGGACAAAACCCAATCGTTGCCTACATGACATGGGAAGGTTACAACTTTGAGGATGCCGTTATCATGAGCGAACGCTTGGTCAAAGACGATGTCTACACATCTGTCCACCTCGAAGAATACGAATCAGAAACACGCGATACAAAGCTTGGGCCTGAAGAAATTACTCGTGAAATTCCAAATGTTGGTGAAGATGCTCTTAAAGACCTTGACGAAATGGGTATTATCCGTATCGGTGCTGAGGTTAAAGAAGGCGATATCCTTGTAGGTAAAGTCACACCTAAGGGAGAGAAAGACCTTTCAGCTGAAGAACGTCTCTTGCACGCTATCTTCGGAGATAAGTCTCGTGAAGTGCGTGACACTTCTCTTCGTGTACCACACGGTGCCGATGGTGTTGTTCGTGATGTTAAGATCTTTACACGTGCAAATGGCGATGAGTTGCAATCTGGCGTTAACATGCTGGTTCGCGTCTACATCGCTCAAAAACGTAAGATCAAAGTCGGAGATAAGATGGCCGGACGTCACGGAAACAAAGGGGTTGTCTCTCGTATCGTCCCTGTAGAAGACATGCCTTACCTTCCAGACGGAACTCCAGTCGACATCATGTTGAACCCACTTGGGGTACCATCACGTATGAATATCGGTCAGGTTATGGAACTCCACCTTGGTATGGCAGCCCGTACTCTTGGTATCCACATCGCAACACCAGTCTTTGACGGAGCAAGTTCTGAAGACCTTTGGGACACTGTTAAAGAAGCAGGTATGGATAGCGATGCCAAAACAATCCTTTATGATGGACGTACAGGTGAGCCGTTTGACAACCGTGTATCAGTTGGTGTCATGTACATGATCAAACTCCACCACATGGTTGATGATAAATTGCACGCGCGTTCAGTCGGACCATACTCAACCGTTACCCAACAACCACTCGGAGGTAAAGCTCAGTTTGGTGGACAACGTTTCGGTGAGATGGAAGTTTGGGCTCTTGAAGCCTACGGTGCGTCAAATGTTCTTCAAGAAATCTTGACTTACAAGTCTGACGATATCAACGGACGTTTGAAAGCTTATGAAGCTATTACAAAAGGAAAACCAATTCCAAAACCAGGTGTTCCAGAATCCTTCCGAGTTCTTGTAAAAGAATTGCAATCTCTTGGTCTTGACATGCGTGTCCTTGACGAAGATGACCAAGAAGTGGAACTTCGTGACTTGGATGAAGGAATGGACGAAGATGTCATCCACGTAGATGACCTTGAAAAAGCCCGCGAAAAAGCGGCCCAAGAGGCTAAAGCAGCCTTTGAAGCTGAAGAAGCTGAGAAAGCAACAAAAGCGGAAGCAACAGAAGAAGCTGCTGAACAAGAATAAGCAGTTCACTTAGAATAGAAAGGGAAGAAATAGTGGTTGATGTAAATCGTTTTAAAAGTATGCAAATCACCCTAGCTTCTCCAAGCAAAGTCCGTTCATGGTCTTATGGAGAAGTCAAAAAACCTGAAACAATCAATTACCGTACCTTGAAACCAGAACGTGAAGGACTCTTTGACGAAGTCATCTTTGGTCCTACAAAAGACTGGGAATGTGCTTGTGGGAAGTACAAACGCATTCGTTACAGAGGGATTGTTTGTGACCGCTGTGGGGTTGAAGTGACGCGTACGAAAGTTCGTCGTGAGCGTATGGGGCACATCGAGTTGAAAGCTCCTGTATCTCACATTTGGTATTTCAAGGGGATTCCAAGCCGTATGGGCTTGACCCTTGATATGAGTCCTCGTGCCCTCGAGGAAGTTATCTACTTTGCGGCTTATGTAGTGATTGATCCTAAGGATACACCACTTGAGCACAAGTCTATCATGACAGAGCGCGAATACCGTGAGCGCTTGCGTGAGTATGGTTATGGGTCATTCGTTGCCAAGATGGGTGCCGAAGCTATCCAGGACCTCTTGAAACAAGTAGATCTTGAAAAAGAAATTGCTGAACTCAAAGAAGAGTTGAAAACAGCTACTGGACAAAAACGTGTCAAAGCCATCCGCCGTTTGGATGTTTTGGATGCCTTTTACAAGTCTGGAAATAAACCTGAATGGATGATTCTCAACATTCTTCCAGTTATTCCACCAGATCTTCGTCCAATGTTGCAGTTGGATGGTGGCCGTTTTGCCTCATCTGACTTGAACGACCTTTACCGCCGTGTTATCAACCGTAACAACCGTTTGGCTCGTTTGCTTGAGTTGAATGCACCAGGTATCATCGTTCAAAATGAGAAGCGTATGCTGCAAGAAGCGGTTGACGCTTTGATTGATAATGGCCGTCGTGGTCGTCCGATTACAGGACCAGGTAGCCGTCCACTCAAATCATTGAGCCACATGCTCAAAGGGAAACAAGGACGCTTCCGTCAAAACTTGCTCGGTAAACGTGTTGACTTCTCAGGACGTTCCGTTATCGCCGTTGGTCCAACTCTTAAGATGTACCAATGTGGTGTACCACGCGAAATGGCGATTGAGCTCTTTAAACCATTCGTCATGCGTGAAATCGTTGCCCGCGACATTGTGCAAAACGTTAAGGCAGCTAAACGCTTGGTAGAACGCGGAGACGAACGTATCTGGGATATTCTTGAAGAAGTAATCAAAGAACACCCAGTTCTTTTGAACCGCGCACCGACCCTTCACCGTTTGGGTATCCAAGCCTTCGAGCCAGTCTTGATTGATGGTAAGGCCCTTCGCTTGCACCCGCTTGTCTGTGAAGCCTACAATGCCGACTTTGACGGGGACCAAATGGCCATCCACGTACCGCTTTCAGAAGAAGCTCAAGCAGAAGCTCGTATCTTGATGTTGGCTGCTGAGCATATCTTGAATCCGAAAGATGGTAAACCAGTTGTTACTCCTTCTCAGGACATGGTTTTGGGTAACTACTACTTGACCATGGAAGAAGCTGGTCGTGAAGGTGAAGGAATGGTCTTCAAAGACCGTGACGAAGCGGTTATGGCTTACCGTAATGGTTATGTTCACCTCCACTCACGTGTTGGTATCGCGACAGATAGCCTCAACAAACCTTGGACTGAAGAGCAAAAACACAAGGTCTTGCTTACAACAGTTGGTAAAATCCTCTTCAACGACATCATGCCAGAGGGTCTGCCTTACTTGCAAGAACCAACAAATGCCAATTTAACAGAAGGTGTTCCAGCTAAATACTTCTTGCCACTAGGTGGAGATATCAAGGAAGCAATCAGCAATCTTGAACTCAACCCTCCATTCAAGAAGAAAAATCTTGGGAATATCATCGCTGAAATCTTCAAACGTTTCCGTACGACAGAAACTTCTGCCCTACTTGACCGCATGAAGAATCTCGGATACCACCACTCAACTCTTGCAGGTTTGACAGTGGGTATTGCCGATATCCCAGTTGTTGAAGACAAGGCTGAAATCATCGAAGAATCACACAAACGTGTAGAACAAATCACCAAACAATTCCGTCGTGGTATGATCACAGACGACGAGCGCTACAACGCTGTTACAGCTGAATGGCGTGCAGCCCGTGAAAAATTAGAGAAACGTTTGGTTGCCAACCAAGATCCTAAGAACCCAATCGTTATGATGATGGACTCTGGAGCCCGTGGTAACATCTCAAACTTCTCACAGCTTGCCGGTATGCGTGGTCTGATGGCCGCTCCGAACGGACGTATCATGGAATTGCCAATCCTTTCAAACTTCCGCGAAGGTTTGTCAGTACTCGAAATGTTCTTCTCAACTCACGGTGCCCGTAAAGGTATGACCGATACGGCCCTTAAGACAGCCGACTCAGGTTATTTGACTCGTCGTTTGGTTGACGTTGCCCAAGATGTGATCATCCGTGAGGACGACTGTGGAACAGACCGTGGTCTCTTGATCCGTTCTATCGCAGAAGGAAAAGAGATGATCGAGTCTCTCGAAGAACGCCTCAACGGTCGTTACACTAAGAAAACTGTTAAACATCCAGAAACTGGTGCAGTGATCATCGGTCCAAATGAGTTGATTACAGAAGACAAGGCGCGTGAAATTGTCAATGCTGGTGTGGAAGAAGTGACTATCCGTTCCGTATTTACATGTAACACTCGTCATGGTGTCTGCCGTCACTGTTACGGTATCAACTTGGCGACTGGTGATGCGGTTGAAGTTGGTGAAGCAGTTGGTACAATCGCTGCCCAATCTATCGGGGAACCTGGTACACAGCTTACAATGCGTACCTTCCACACGGGTGGGGTTGCCTCAAATACCGATATCACTCAGGGTCTTCCTCGTGTCCAAGAAATCTTTGAAGCCCGCAATCCTAAAGGGGAAGCGGTCATCACAGAGGTCAAAGGACAAGTTACAGCTATCGAAGAAGACGCGTCAACTCGTACCAAGAAAGTCTTCGTTAAGGGTGAAACTGGAGAAGGCGAATACGTGGTACCATTTACAGCCCGTATGCGCGTCGAAGTTGGAGACCAAGTCTCTCGCGGTGCGGCATTGACAGAAGGTTCTATCCAACCGAAACGTCTCCTCGCTGTTCGTGATGTCTTGTCAGTTGAAACCTACCTTCTCGGTGAAGTACAAAAAGTTTACCGCAGCCAAGGGGTAGAAATCGGTGACAAACACATCGAGGTAATGGTTCGTCAAATGATCCGTAAAGTTCGTGTCATGGATCCAGGTGACACAGACCTTCTTATGGGTACTCTCATGGACATCAACGACTTTACAGATGCTAACAAGGATGTTCTTATCGCAGGTGGAGTCCCAGCGACTGGTCGCCCAGTTCTTATGGGAATTACCAAAGCCTCACTTGAAACCAACAGTTTCTTGTCAGCGGCTTCCTTCCAGGAAACAACTCGTGTCCTTACAGATGCGGCCATCCGTGGTAAGAAAGACCATCTCCTTGGACTCAAGGAAAATGTTATCATCGGTAAGATCATCCCAGCTGGTACTGGTATGGCTCGCTACCGTAACCTTGAACCACAAGCCGTTAATGAAGCAGAATATCTGGCTCCAGAACAAGAAGAGGCAGAACTTGCTCCTGTAGAGGAAGTTGTGGAAATCCAAGTTGAAGAAACAGTAGAATAAAAGCAAACAAGAGAACCTTTGGGTTCTCTTTGTTTTATTTCAGAAAAATTTTCCCACTTTTTCATAAAGTATGGTAGAATAGAAGAACTAAAATGCCAAGGAGGTGTCCGTATGGAACAAACATTCTTTATCATTAAGCCAGATGGTGTGAAAAGAGGGCTGGTTGGTCAGGTTCTGAAAAGAATTGAGGAGCGTGGTTTCAAAATCGAAAAATTAGAGTTGCGTTCAGCAGTTTCAGAAGTTTTGATTGACCAACACTATCAAGACTTGGTTGAAAAAAGTTTTTATCCTCCTATCCGTCAGTTTATGACCTCAGGACCGGTAGTGGTGGGCATTCTATCAGGTCCGAAAGTGATTGAAACTTGGCGTAGTATGATGGGAGCTACTCGTCCAGAAGAAGCCTTGCCTGGAACTATCCGAGGAGATTTTGCTAAAGCAGCAGGAGACAATCAAGCTATTCAAAATGTAGTTCATGGCTCCGATTCGGAAGCTTCTGCAAAACGTGAAATTGCTCTCTGGTTTAAGGATTAGACTGGTAAAAGAACAGTTCTGTGCACAAGAGAGCTGTTTTTTGGTCAGTTGAGCACAAAAAAAGAACACTTGAGGCGGAAACAATCATTTCAAACTCCTCACAAGGTATAATCCCATATAGGGAGGGAAAAGAAATGGTAAAATCAATTCGCCTATTGTTACTGATTGCAGTCATCCAGATTAGTTTTAGTAGTTGCCTATTATGGAAAGAATCCTTTTTATCTTTAAAACAGACCAATGCTTACTTTTTGATTTTGATAGTAGGAATTTCTGTTTTGTGCGCTGGGATAAATTATTTCCATACAGCAGACCAGTCTAGACATAGTATTTTACATGTTCAAAAGAAAGTGAGCCTTGTTTATTGCCTCCTTTTAGTAGTCAATCTTCTGGCAACCTGTCTGGTTCTCTCAGAAAGCATCCAAACCACTAGCAAATTGCAGCAGGAACTGGTTGACCTCTTTTTACCCTCCTTCTTTTTCTTGCTAGGAGTAGATCTATTGATTTTCTTACCTTTTGATAAAATTTTTCGCGATATAGAAAATCACCTAAATAAAAAGAAAACAGTCGTCATTTCCGTTCTAGCTACGATGGTTTTCTTGAGGAATCCCTTAGTGATTTCCTCGATTTTCTTTTATATCAGTGTTGGTTTTCTATGCGCACGTTTCCTTTTTCCCAAATGTATCCAAAGGGAAATCTCCTTTTATGGGCACCTGATTCGGGATATCCTGTTTGTTTTTTCAATAGTTGTATTCTTTTAAGTGGAGGAGAATCTTTCAAAATTGTTATAGTAAGTCCATAAAGAAAATTCACACAAAAGAAAACTTTTTGGTATAATAGTAGCATGCACACAAAAAATGAAGAAGAGCTTCTAGCTCTCGGAGAAAGATTAGGTCATTTGCTTCAAAAAGACGATGTTCTAATCTTGACTGGAGAGTTAGGTGCGGGTAAAACAACCTTTACAAAAGGCCTTGCCAAGGGCTTGGATATCTGTCAGATGATTAAAAGTCCAACCTATACCATTGTTAGAGAGTATGAAGGGCGTTTGCCACTTTACCACTTGGATGTCTACCGTATCGAAGGGGACGCTGATTCTATTGACTTGGATGAGTTTCTCTTTGGTGGCGGTGTGACTGTTATTGAGTGGGGGCATCTTTTGGGTGAAGATTTACCAGATTCTTACTTGGAGTTGGAAATTTTGAAAGAAGCTGATGGTCGTTGTCTTCATTTTACGGCTCATGGCTCTCGGGCTGAACAACTCATCAAGGAGTTTCAAGATGGAGTATGAGTTGTGTATTCGTGAGGCAGAGATGTCAGATGCTACAGCCTTGATTGCATTTTTAGATTGTGTCGGTCAAGAGACAGACTTTACTAGCCTAGATGAAAATGGCATCATGATGACAGCTTCTGAAATGGCTCTTTTTATCGAAAAACAAGCTGCATCAGAGAATCAAATTACTCTCCTCGCCTTACTGAATGATGAGATTGCAGGAGTCTTAAATATCACAGCAGACCAACATTTAAGAGTTCGACATATCGGTGATGTTTTTCTAGCAGTTCGCAAGAAATTTTGGAACCAAGGCTTGGCGACTATACTTCTAGAAGAAGGCATCGAGTGTGCTAAAGTCAGTGGCGTCTTGCGCCGTTTGCAACTTAGTGTACAAAAACGAAACGAGGCTGCAGTCCACCTCTATTCAAAAATGGGATTTATCACAGAAGGCTTACAAGAAAGAGGAGCCTATTTAGCAGAAGGGATATTTTTAGATGTTTGTCTTATGGGCAAGCTGATAGATGAATAACAAGATGATCAAAAAATTAATTGGAATGGTGCTAGCTTTTCTAGCAGTAACAGTTGTAGGTGTAGCGGTTTATGGTTACACCATTTTCCAACAAGGAACAGCAACCTTGAGTGAAAAGACTTATAAAAAGATTGGTGAAGAAACCAACGTTATCGAAGCGACGGAGCCTCTGACCATCCTCTTGATGGGGGTAGATACGGGAAATGTGGAACGTACAGACCCGTGGGCGGGAAATAGTGATTCCATGATTCTCCTGACGGTTAATCCCAAAACAAAGAAAACCACAATGATGAGTTTGGAACGGGATATTTTGACCAAGATTGAGACTGGAAACGGTCAAGTTCAGGAAGCCAAACTCAATGCGGCCTATGCTAATGGTGGTGCGGAACTTGCAATTTCTACTATTCAAAAGATGATGAATATCCACATTGACCGCTATGTGATGGTTAACATGCAGGGGCTTCAACAATTGGTGGATGCGGTTGGTGGAATTACCGTCAACAATACACTCGGTTTCCCAATTTCGATTGCTGACCAAGAGGAGTTTAATAAGATTTCTATCGGTGTTGGAGAACAAACCTTGAATGGGGAGGAAGCTCTGGTGTATTCACGGATGCGTTACCAAGACCCAGAGGGAGACTATGGTCGTCAAAAACGTCAACGTGAAGTTATTCAAAAGATCGTTGAGAAGGTTTTGAGCCTAAACAGTGTGAGTCATTATCAAGGTATCCTCAAAGCTTTGAGTGATAACATGCAGACCAATGTGGACTTGTCAGCTAAGAGCATTCCACAATTGCTCGGCTATCAAGATTCCTTCAAGAATATCGAAACGCATCAATTGCGTGGGGAAGATGCTGAGCTACAGGGAATTTCTTATCAGATTGTCACTTCAGAACATATGCTCGAAATGCAAAATCTCTTGCGTAGTTCGCTAGGTAAAGAGCCAGTGACAGAATTGGAAACCAATGCGGTACTGTACGAAACAGCCTTTGGTCGGACAGCACCTTCAACCAGTACGAACGCTTCAAACGAAGAAGCAGAATAAGAAAAGAATCAAATCGTGGGAAATTTCCTGCGATTTTTTCAAAAAAATTCGAATAGATAAGTAGGAGGAAACATGAAAGCAGAAATTATTGCTGTAGGAACAGAAATTTTAACAGGGCAGATTGTCAATACCAATGCTCAGTTTTTATCAGAGAAACTAGCCGAAATCGGGGTAGATGTCTACTTCCAAACAGCTGTTGGAGATAATGAAGCTCGTCTTTTGTCCTTGCTTGAGATTGCGAGTCAACGTAGTAATCTTGTGATTTTGACAGGGGGCTTGGGACCAACCGAGGATGATTTGACCAAACAAACCCTGGCAAAATTTTTGGGAAAAGATCTAGTGTTTGACCCTCAAGCGCAAGAGAAACTGGATATTTTCTTTGCTCATAGACCTGACTATGCTCGGACACCGAATAATGAGCGCCAAGCCCAAATTGTAGAAGGGGCGACTCCACTGCCAAATGAGACAGGTTTAGCAGTAGGAGGGGTGTCAGAAGTGGATGGCGTGACCTACGTGGTCCTCCCAGGACCACCTAGTGAATTGAAACCCATGGTCTTAAATCAACTCTTACCCAAGTTAATGACTGGTACCAAGTTATACTCACGAGTGCTCCGTTTCTTTGGAATTGGGGAGAGTCAGTTGGTGACCATTTTGGCGGATTTGATTGACCATCAAACCGATCCGACCTTGGCGCCGTATGCCAAGACGGGAGAAGTGACCTTGCGTTTGTCTACAAAAGCAGTTAGTCAAGAAAGGGCTGATCAAGCACTGGATATCTTAGAAAATCAAATCTTGAGTCGCCAAACTTTCGAGGGAATTTCTCTACGAGACATCTGTTATGGATATGGGGAAGAAACCAGTCTCGCAAGTGTCGTTGTAGAAGAGCTAAAGAAGAGACAGAAAAGCATTACTGCGGCAGAAAGCTTGACGGCAGGTCTCTTTCAAGCGACATTAGCAGACTTTTTGGGCGTCTCAGCAATCTTTAATGGCGGTTTTGTCACTTACAGCCTAGAAGAAAAGTCCAAGATGTTGGATATTTCCGAGCAAGAGCTAAAAGAACACGGGGTTGTTTCTGGGTTTACGGCTCGAAAAATGGCAGAGCAGGCACGGATCAAGACTCAGTCTGATTATGGAGTTAGTTTGACGGGTGTGGCAGGGCCAGATAGCCTAGAGGGGCATCCAGCTGGTACAGTTTTTATTGGATTGGCACATGCAAAAGGGACAGAGGTGATCAAGGCCAATATTGCAGGACGGAGTCGAGCAGATGTTCGACATATTGCGGTCATGCATGCCTTTAACCTAGTTCGCAAGGCTTTATTAAGTGACTAAATTTTGGTATAATGAAAGATAGGTCTAAGGACCAGTAGAATATAGGAGAACAAAATGGCGAAAAAACCAACAAAAAAATTAGATGAAATTGGGAAAAAATTTGGAGCAGACCGTGAAAAAGCATTGAACGATGCTCTTAAATTGATTGAGAAAGACTTTGGTAAAGGCTCAATCATGCGCTTGGGTGAGCGCGCGGAGCAAAAAGTTCAAGTGATGAGCTCAGGCTCATTGGCTCTGGACATTGCTCTTGGTTCAGGTGGTTATCCTAAAGGACGTATCATCGAAATCTATGGACCAGAATCATCTGGTAAGACAACGGTTGCCCTTCACGCTGTTGCGCAAGCACAGAAAGAAGGTGGTATTGCAGCCTTTATCGATGCGGAACATGCTCTTGACCCAGCCTATGCTGCAGCCCTTGGTGTGAACATTGACGAATTGCTCTTGTCACAACCAGACTCAGGAGAGCAAGGTCTTGAAATTGCTGGAAAATTGATTGACTCAGGTGCAGTTGACCTCGTCGTTATTGACTCAGTTGCAGCCCTTGTACCTCGTGCGGAAATTGATGGGGATATTGGAGACAGTCACGTTGGTTTGCAGGCTCGTATGATGAGCCAGGCCATGCGTAAACTCGGAGCTTCTATCAATAAAACCAAGACAATTGCCATCTTTATTAACCAGTTGCGTGAAAAAGTTGGGGTCATGTTTGGAAATCCAGAAACAACACCTGGTGGACGTGCTTTGAAATTCTACGCTTCAGTCCGTTTGGATGTTCGTGGAAGCACACAAATCAAGGGAACTGGTGACCAAAAAGATACCAATGTCGGTAAGGAAACCAAGATCAAGGTCGTGAAAAACAAGGTGGCTCCACCATTTAAGGAAGCCTTTGTTGAAATCATGTACGGAGAAGGGATTTCTAAGACTGGTGAGCTCTTGAAGATTGCAAGTGATCTCGATATCATCCAAAAAGCGGGAGCATGGTACTCTTACAAGGGTGAAAAAATCGGACAAGGATCTGAAAATGCTAAGAAATACTTGGCGGATCACCCAGAGATTTTTGATGCCATTGACCACCAAGTTCGTGTTCAATATGGCTTGATTGAAGATGAAGAAGGGACAACTCCTACCACTGTTTCGGAAGATCTAGCACCTAACCAAGAAGTAACGCTTGACCTAGGCGACGGACTTGAAATCGAAATTGAAGATTAAAAATGAAAGCGGAGAAGTCCTTCTCTGCTTTTTATGTTTAATTATTAAGTCTCCATAAGCTTCAAAAGCGTAATAAAAGAGTATTTAATCAAAAAAATTAAAACATTCTATAAAAAGGAGACTACTATAATGGAAAAACGCCTTGTTCGTAACGTACAAGACAAAAAGATTGCTGGTGTTTGTGCAGGTATCGGTGACTACTTTAACATGGACCACACACTTGTTCGTGCACTTTGGATCATCTTCACCCTACTTGGTGGTTCTGGAATCTTAGCTTATGCTGTTCTCTACTTCCTTCTTCCAGAAGGCAATGCAGAAGCTTAAGCCATAGAGAGAATAAAAGTTTATTCTGATCAGTTGAAAATAAAAAATGCATGTAATCGTAAATTACATGCATTTTTATATGTAGCTTCTATCGAAAAAGAGAGGTTCTTCACCAGATGGATAAGTCTTGTTTAATGGTCACTAAAACGACGATACTCTATATGAAAGTCAAAATAATGTTCATTCTGTAACTTTTGGAAGATGTCGCGATAGGCCTCTTCGTCAAAATGGTCGCCACGGTAAAGAATTTCAAAACTCAAACCATCGTACTCTAGAAAAGCGTTGGCTGATTTAAAGCCATTTTGGCGATAGAAGTCCATGCGGGCCTTCCTTTGCTCCAAGTTATCGCATTCTTCATCTAATCGCTCGACTTCTAGCAACATGGTTCGCTGGTAAAAATCGGTTAGTTTTTCGATAATTTCCTTTCCATACCCGTGGCTTCTCAGGTGGGGCATGATGGCAAAAAAACTGATATAGAAAGCTTTTGGGTTGGAAATAGAGAAAGCAAAGCCGACAAACTCTTCCTGGTTATAAAAGGCAAAGAAGTGGGCATCATCTCGGTCCTGATAGCGCAAGAACTCAGACAGAGGGACTCGTTCTTCTTCAGGGAAAGCTTCCTTGTTTAGCTTTTCAACCTTATCCAGATCGGGAAATACATCGGTAATTAATTGACTGGTCAAACTCATAAATGACCTCCTTTTCTTGATTATAGCAAATTGTCTCTCTGTAAGCAATTGATTGCAAACTTAGTGACAGAGCCTTGTCGCTCCTTTAGAAAGCTGATATAATAGCTTTATGAATAAGAAACGATCCGTGGACTTGATACATGGTCCCATTCTTCCTGCGCTGTTAAGCTTTGCCTTTCCAATCTTGCTGTCAAATATTTTCCAACAGCTTTATAATACAGCTGACGTCTTGATTGTTGGGCGTTTTCTTGGTCAAGATTCTTTGGCTGCAGTAGGGGCGACAACTGCCATTTTTGATTTGATTATAGGTTTTACGCTTGGTGTTGGCAATGGGATGGGGATCGTCATTGCCCGCTATTATGGGGCTCGTAATTTTACTAAAATTAAAGAAGCAGTAGCAGCAACTTGGATTTTAGGTGCTCTTTTGAGCATTGTGGTCATGCTGATGGGCTTTGTCGGTCTGTATCCACTCTTGCAATATTTAGATACCCCTGCAGAAATCCTTCCTCAATCCTATCAATATATTTCTATGATTGTGACTTGTGTCAGTGTCAGCTTTGCCTATAATCTTTTTGCAGGCTTGTTGCGGTCTATTGGTGACAGTCTAGCAGCCCTTGGATTCCTGATTTTTTCTGCTTTGGTCAATGTGGTTCTGGATCTCTATTTCATTACGCAACTGCAACTGGGTGTTCAATCTGCGGGACTTGCTACCATTATCTCACAAGGGTTGTCAGCGCTTCTTTGCTTTTATTATATCCGCAAAAGCGTTCCAGAACTCTTGCCACAGTTTAAACATTTCAAATGGGACAAGAGCTTGTACGCGGATCTCTTGGAGCAAGGTTTGGCTATGGGCTTGATGAGTTCGATTGTGTCTATTGGTAGTGTGATTTTACAGTCTTCTGTCAATACCTTTGGCGCAGTGATTATTAGTGCCCAAACAGCGGCACGACGCATTATGGCCTTTGCTCTGCTTCCGATGACGGCCGTTTCTTCTGCCATGACGACCTTTGCCTCTCAGAATCTCGGTGCGAAACGACCAGACCGCATTGTTCAAGGTCTTCGAATCGGCAGTCGACTGAGCATGTCTTGGGCAGGTTTTGTCTGTATCTTTCTCTTTTTTGCTAGTCCGACCTTGATTTCCTTCTTGGCCAGTTCGACAGATACTTACTTGGTAGAAAATGGTAGTCTTTACCTGCAAATCAGTTCAGTCTTTTATCCGATTTTGAGTCTCTTGTTGATTTATCGCAATTGCTTGCAGGGCTTGGGGCAAAAAGTCCTTCCTCTAGTTTCCAGCTTTATAGAACTAATCGGGAAAATTGTTTTTGTAGTTTTGATTATCCCTTGGGCAGGCTATAGGGGAGTTATCCTTTGTGAACCCCTTATCTGGGTTGCCATGACCACCCAACTGTACTTTTCACTTTTCCGCCATCCCCTGATAAAAGAAGGCAAGGCAATCTTGGCAGCCAAAGGACAATCCTAGCTGGATTTGCTGAATAAAATCCATTTCCTCTAGTGAAAATCGAAAAAACTTGTGTTATAATAAGAAAGATTAAAATGTGAAAAAAGGAGATTCCTAATGGGACGTAAATGGGCCAATATCGTAGCCAAGAAAACGGCTAAAGATGGAGCTAACTCTAAAGTATATGCAAAATTTGGTGTAGAAATCTATGTAGCAGCTAAAAAAGGTGATCCAGACCCAGAATCAAACACTGCTTTGAAATTCGTTATCGACCGTGCGAAACAAGCCCAAGTGCCAAAACACGTTATCGATAAAGCGATTGATAAAGCAAAAGGAAACACAGACGAAACCTTTACAGAAGGACGTTACGAAGGTTTTGGACCAAATGGTTCTATGTTGATTGTGGATACCTTGACTTCAAACGTCAACCGTACCGCAGCCAATGTCCGTGCAGCTTTTGGTAAAAACGGCGGAAACATGGGTGCTTCAGGTTCAGTTTCATACCTCTTTGATAACAAGGGTGTGATCGTATTTGCGGGTGAGGACGCTGATGCAGTCTTTGAGCAATTGCTAGAAGCAGATGTGGATGTGGACGATGTAGAAGCAGAAGAAGGAACAATCACTGTTTACACAGCTCCAACAGACCTTCACAAGGCTATCGTTGCCCTTCGTGAGTCTGGTATCGAAGAATTCCAAGTGACTGAATTGGAAATGATTCCTCAGTCTGAAGTGGAATTGTCAGGCGAAGACCTTGAAACCTTTGAAAAACTTTACAGCGTTCTTGAGGACGACGAAGACGTACAAAAGATCTACACAAACGTAGATGGATTCTAATAGAAAAACGAACAGTTTTACTAGCTGTTCGTTTTTTTGATATTTGAACTTAGACTCTGGTTTCAGAATCGTTTTGTTTCTTGCTTTTTTCTAGACCTAGACCGACTGCATGTTTTTGGACGAGCAAGAGCTGCCCATTGTCATCTTTTGCAAAAGTTAAGGTAACAGTCTTGATCTTGTCACCAATGGAGATATAGGTGATTTTTCTCGTATCATAGCCTCCGATAGTGGAGTCAAACTCGGAGTCTGGTAGTCCGTGTTTTTTGATAATATCCTTGTAGTTGGTACCACCTTTTCCTTTGTTATCAAGGTCACCTTCGATTAAGGCGTCGAACTGTTCCTGGGTCCAGGTGAAGTTATCGTCTTCTTCCTCCTCTGGGATGGAATAGGCGCTATCATCTGTCAAGTCGCTTTCTTCTTCGCGCTCCATTGAGGCACTTGCCTCGCTGTAGGAACGGTTAAACTCCCTGATAAACTCTTTGTAGACATTAGCGTACAGTACTTGGGTCGTAAAGAAAAGTACAACAGAAGCAACTGCGAGGGATGTTCCGATAATGGCCATGGTTTTCCGTTTTTTGAGATTGACGATAAGGCCGATAATCCCCAAGATAAATGCGACAATGGCGATGAAAAATGATAGATAGTTAATAAATGGAATCCAGGACCCTAAAAGTGCGATGGCTCCAAAAATGGTTGCTAAGATTCCTAAAACTCGTTGTTCTTCTGGTTTCATTTGAACGTTTTCTCCCTTCATCGAGTGAATGGATTTCTATCCACAGTAGTTAGTGCTTATTATAGAAAAAATATTGCCTAATGTCAATTTAAACTAAAATAGTTCTCTTGGAAACTTTTTTCTTGACATCTTTTCTGAAAATGATAAAATAGTTCTCATGGGAACTTAAATAGTTCTTGTGAGAACTATATTTATCGTAAGAAAGGAGCAATCATGGACAAGCCGATGTTAATGTTCAAACGTTTTGGACACCAGCTTCATCTGATGGTACAGAAAGAAGCTAAGCGATGTGGCATTGAATTTATGGGTGGACCGCAAGGGCAGGTTCTGCGTTTTTTAGATCATTGTGAACAAAAAGAGGAATTGGTCTTGATTAAGGATATCGAGCAGGAACTCAATATTACCAAATCTGTGGCGAGTAATCTAGTCAAGCGTATGGTGCAAAATGGTTTGGTTGAGCTAGAGGCCAGCCCGAGCGATAAGCGGGCAAAATTTGTTCGCCTGACGGAGAAATCGCGTTCGCAGATGCAAAAAGTTAAGGCTTTTTTTGATCGGATCGATCAGAGTCTGCTAGAGGGGGTTTCAAAGTCAGACTTGGCAATCTTTGAAAAGGTTCTCGGTCAGTTGCAAGAAAATGTTGAGAAGATAGGAGGAGAGAATGAAGAAACTCGCTAAACGTATTACAGGAAAAGAGTGGGGAATGATCATCCTTACGATTCTGTTCACTTGTTTCTCGGTCTATCTAGAGTTAGAGGTACCGACCTATATTTCA
Organism: Streptococcus sp. GMD3S; assembly: GCF_000298695.2. GTDB lineage: Bacteria > Bacillota > Bacilli > Lactobacillales > Streptococcaceae > Streptococcus. The sequence continues at coordinate 43,980 of NZ_AJRC02000014.1, forward strand.
CAAATTACAGAGTTACTCGGAACGTCTGGAACGCAGTTGGGTGAACTCTGGTCACCAGCTGCGAAGATGATTGGTTTGTCTTTATTGGCTTTCTTTTCATCTGTTATGGTGGGTTTCTTTGCTGCTCGTGTTGCAGCATCCTATACAACCCATCTACGTAGAGACGTATTTCATCGCGTTTTAGATTTTTCACAGACAGAGATCAAGCGCTTTTCAATCCCAAGTCTTTTGACTCGGACGACCAATGATATTACCCAGGTACAGATGCTCTTTACCATGGGCTTGCAAGTGGTTACTCGTGGGCCGATTATGGCTATCTGGGCCATTGGAAAAATCCTTGGGAAATCGGAATACTGGCTCTGGGCGGTCGTTGTGGCTGTTATTGTCAATGTCTTGATGACCACTGTTCTTATGACTCTGGCCTTTCCAAAACAATCTGTTATCCAAAAATTGACAGATAAACTCAATAGCATCACTCGTGAAAGCTTGACTGGGATTCGAGTTGTTCGCGCATACAATGCCGAAGATTACCAAGATGAAAAATTCGAAGCAGCCAACGATGAGGTAACACGTCTCAATCTCTTTGTCAATCGATTGATGGCCATTATGAACCCGATTATGATGGCGATTTCCAGTGGACTAAGTTTAGCTATTTACTGGATTGGTGCCTACATTATCAACGATGCAAGTTTGGCAGAACGTCTGCCACTCTTTAGTGATATGGTGGTCTTCATGTCCTATGCTATGCAGGTCGTGATGGGATTCCTTCTCATGGGAGCACTCTTTATTGTTCTTCCTCGTACCTTGGTTTCGGCAGGACGTATCAATCAAGTATTGGATCTGCATTCTTCTATTGAAAATCCTAGTCATACACAGACAGCGGATCCTTCAGTTCAAGGACAAGTGGAATTCCGCGATGTAACCTTCCGCTACTCTAAAAACTCAGAAGCAGTCGTGGAACATGTCACTTTCAAAGCAGAAGCGGGTCAAACCGTAGCCTTCATCGGATCGACTGGATCAGGTAAGTCTACGCTTGTCAACCTCTTGCCACGTTTTTACGACGTTTCAGATGGACAAATCCTAGTGGACGGAGTTAATGTGCAAGATTACGATTTGGAAGATTTGCGCAATAAGGTCGGCTATATCCCTCAAAAAGCAGTCCTCTTCTCAGGAGATGTCAAGGGGAACTTGGACTTTGGTAAGAGCAAAGAAACTCCTCTAAGCGAAGCTGCTATGTGGCAATCCTTGGAATTGGCCCAGTCTAAAAGCTTCATCGAAGACAAGGAAGCAGGTCTTGCATCAGAAGTGGCTCAAGGCGGAACCAACTTCTCAGGAGGTCAAAGACAGCGTTTAGCCATTGCGCGTGCCTTGGCTCGTAAACCAGAGATTCTCATCTTTGATGATTCCTTCTCAGCCTTGGACTACAAGACAGATCGTGTCCTTCGCCAAGAGCTAGCTGAGAAAACAAAATCCATGACCAAGCTCATCGTAGCGCAACGGATTTCTACCATTATGGACGCCGACCTGATCTTAGTTTTGGATCAAGGTAAAGTCGTGGGACAAGGCACCCACAAGGAACTTCTTGCAACCAACGAAGTCTACCAAGAAATTGCCTACTCACAACTATCGAAGGAGGAATTGGAACATGGAAAATAAAAAAGTTTCGGTCTGGAAACAGTGCAAACCTTATATGGCAGGCCTCCAACTTCCTCTCCTAATAGCAGTTGTGGCTGCAGTCATTTCAAGCATCATTACCGTTTATGGTCCAACTAAGATTAAAGAAATTACTAACTTGATTTCAGATGGCTTGGCTACAGAAATCGACTTGGTAGCTGTGTCAAACATTGCTGGATTTTTGGTTGTCCTATATGTGTTTGGAGCTATCCTTAATTATACACAGGCCTATATATTTTCAACGAGTATCCAACATTTTTCAAAACGCTTGCGGACGGCTATCGCTGAAAAAATCAATCGTTTGCCACTTGGCTATTTTGACCGTCATTCACAAGGAGACACCCTTTCGCGCGTGACCAATGATGTGGATACAGCAGCGCAATCTCTCAACCAAAGTCTAGGGACAGTTCTTTCAGCTAGTTTCTTGTTGATTGCTGTCTTGGTGACCATGTTTGGGATGAACTGGATTTTAGCTCTCGTAACAGTGGTCTCTACGCTTGTTGGTTTTGCGGCGGTTTCCGTAATCATGGCCAAGTCACAGGGTTATTTTAAAGCCCAACAAAATAATCTAGCAGCCGTCAATGGTTATGTGGAAGAGATGTACTCTGGCCATAATGTAGTGACCAGCTACAACGCAGTGGACACCTCCAAAGCGAGATTTGCAGGGTTAAACCAAGACTTGCATGACAGTATCTGGAAATCTCAGTTTATCTCTGGTATCATGATGCCAGCCATGTTCTTTGTTGGGAACTTTAGTTATGTCTTAGTCATCATCGTTGGTGCCGCGCTGGCGTTAGAAGGGCATATCACGATAGGGATTATCGTAGCCTTTATGGTTTACGTACGGACCTTCTCCCAACCTCTGTCACAGATTGCCCAAGGGATTACGAGCCTGCAACAAGCGAGTGCAGCCATGACTCGTGTATTAGAATTTCTAGCTGAAGCAGAGATGCAAGATGAATCTCGTAAGGAAAGACAATTGAGCAACATGAAAGGGGAAGTAGTCTTTGATCATGTGTCCTTTGGATATACACCAGAGCGCACCATTATCCATGACTTTTCTGCGACAGCTCATGCAGGTCAGAAGGTTGCTATTGTTGGACCGACTGGGGCTGGGAAGACAACCATTGTCAATCTTTTGATGAAGTTCTATGAGCTAGATAAGGGAAGTATCCGTATCGATGGTGTCGATACCAAGGACATGAAGCGTTCGGAAGTACACGATGCCTTTTCAATGGTCTTGCAGGATACTTGGCTCTTTGAAGGAACCATTCGAGAGAACCTGATCTATAATCAGACAGACATCAGTGATGAACGAATGATAGAAGCTAGCAAGGCAGTGGGAATCCACCACTTTATCATGACTTTGCCAGATGGCTACGATACTGTTTTGGATGACACCGTGACCTTGTCTGTTGGACAGAAACAGCTCTTGACCATTGCTCGTGCCCTTCTCAAAGATGCACCGCTCTTGATTTTGGATGAAGCGACATCTTCAGTCGACACACGTACAGAGGAGTTGATTCAAAAAGCTATGGACCGTTTGATGGAAGGACGCACATCCTTTGTCATCGCCCACCGCTTGTCAACTATTCGTAATGCCGATTTGATTCTTGTCATGAAAGATGGCAATATCATCGAGCAAGGCAATCATGAGGAACTAATGGCGCAAGGTGGCTTCTACGCTGACTTGTACAATAGTCAATTTACAGAAGACGAAGCAGAAGAATAAATCAAAAGAAGGCTTGACGGCCTTCTTTTTCTGCACTATACTAGAAGATAAACGTCTCACCTGTAGACGAAAACAAGGTAATGAATGAGAAATTTAATGAAAAATTATCAAGAATGGTATAGCAACCTTAGCTCCAAACTAACTAGCCATCCCACCCTTTTATTTCTATTGCTTAATTTCAATCGTTTGATGACAGTCGCCATGCCCTTGGTCTATCTGACTTTGCTAGTCATCACTTGCCTGCAACTAGGACTTGGTCAGCAGGTTGGGGTTTATGTGCTTATTCCTGCATCAGGCTTTGTGATCTTGTCCCTTTTTCGTAAGAAAATCAACCACCCGCGGCCTTATGAAACTTGGGATATCTGTCCCCTGCTTGAAAAAGATAGCTCGGGACAGTCGATGCCCAGTCGCCATGTTTTTTCGGCAACTATCATCTCCATGGCCTGTCTGCATGCTAGTCTACCTGTTGGCTTAGCATGCTTGCTCTTCTCAGCTTTGCTGGGCTTGGTGAGGGTTTTAGGGGGCGTTCATTATCCCAAGGATGTCTTGGTTGGCTATGCTTGTGGTCTGGTGTGGGGATTCCTTTTCTTCCTATTCTGACATGTAAGTTAAGCTAGTCCTACAACCACTTACTGCTTCAAATTGACCACTTGCTTTTTTGCCCTTGTATTCCTAACTTAGCTTTGATATAGTAGAGTCAGAAAGGAGATGTGATGAAGTTACGAATTGAGATTGATGGCAATTTAGAGGAGACTGAAATTGTCATCAAGACCCCCACTTTGACAGATGAAATTGCAGATTTGCAACGACTTTTGCAAGAGTCAAAGGCTCCGAGGTTGACTTTTTACAAGGGGACAGGTGAATATTATCTAGACCTGTCAGAAATTCTCTTCTTTGAAACAGAAGGGAGTAAGATTTATGCTCATAACCAGAAGGAAGCCTATGAAGTTCGCCTCAAGCTCTATGAGTTGGAGTCCATCTTACCTCGCTATTTCAGTCGAGTGTCCAAGTCAACGATCGCAAACATCCGTCAGATTTACTCAGTGGATAAGTCCTTTTCAGGAACGGGCACCATTTCCTTTTATCAGACGCACAAGGAGGTTCATGTCTCACGACATTACCAATCCCTCCTAAAAGAAAATCTAAGAAACATGAGGTAAAAAACATGAAAAAGAAAGCATTTGGTATTGTTTTATTGGTTTTAGCAGCTTGGATCTTGCTGCAAGGGAATTTTGGAATTCCTTCTTTGGATGGCAAGATATGGCCTTTGATTGGTATCGCCTTTTTTGCTTACCAATCAGTTGAAGCTTTGCTTCGTCGTCATCTAACATCAGCAGTTTTTACCGCTCTAGTAGCCTTAATGATTGCGAATCATTTTTATAACATTCTTCCTATTCCAAACCAGTCTTTGTTTTGGGCTAGTATCTTAGCAGTGCTAGGTGTTGGTTATCTGACGCATTCAAGTAAGTTCTGGAATGAAAAAAAATGGTGGTACGATGGGAAAAAAACAGTCGTCACGGATAAGGAAGTCGCTTTTGGTAGCGGGACCTTCTATAAGCAAGATCAAGATCTCGTAGATGACCAAGTGGAAGTCGCTTTTGGGGATGCTAAAATCTACTATGATAATGCAGAGATGCTAGGTGATTTTGCGACTTTAAATATTGAAGTGGCCTTCGGGAATGCAACCGTCTATGTTCCGCAACACTGGCGTGTCGATTTGAAAGTAGAAACCTCCTTTGGTGCAGCTAAGGCAGATGCTCCTGTAGCACCAACCAGCAAAACCTTGATTATCCGCGGGGAAGTCGCTTTTGGTAAACTTGGAGTTGTTTACGTTAAATAAAAAAAAGTCTCCGAATTTCCTTGCCAAAATAGAGAAAGTGTGATAACATAGTACGGTATGTGGTGCTAGCACATCCGCTATATTAGATCTAATAGGAGGAAAACACAATGGCTAAAGTATGTTACTTTACAGGTCGTAAGACTGTATCAGGAAACAACCGTTCACACGCGATGAACCAAACAAAACGTGCCGTAAAACCAAACCTTCAAAAAGTTACTGTTCTTATCGATGGTAAACCTAAAAAAGTTTGGGCTTCAGCTCGTGCTTTGAAATCAGGTAAAGTTGAACGCGTTTAATAAAAATGAAAAGACCTAACTGGTCTTTTTCTTTTGCTCTAAGGATAAAATCATTTGAAAAATAGAGTAAATATCCGCCGATACAGCATTCTGCTTTTACACTTGGGCTGAAATATGATAAAATAGAGTATCAACTAGTTGAGGTAAAAAAAATGACTGTAAAAATTAATACAAAAGATGGTCAAATCGAACTGACAGATGAAGTGATTGCAACCGTAGTAGGTGGTGCCGCAACTGAGATTTTTGGTGTGGTCGGTATGGCTAGTAAAAATGCCCTCAAAGACAATTTCCAAGCCCTTCTTGGTAAGGAAAATTATTCTAAGGGTGTTGTTATAAAAGCAGCCGAAGATGGTAGCATTGCAGTTGATGTTTATACCGTATTGAGCTACGGAGTAAAGATAAGCGAAGTGTCAAAAAACATTCAAGAGCGTGTTCGTTTTAGTTTAGAAAATCAACTAGGAATTACTGCTCAGACTGTGAATGTCTACATTCAAAATATCAAAGTTGTAGGAGAATAATCGTGTCAAAAATTACTACCAGTTTATTCCAAGAGATGGTGCAGGCTGCATCAACTCGTTTGAATAAGCAAGCAGAATATGTCAATTCATTAAACGTCTTTCCAGTTCCAGATGGAGATACTGGGACAAACATGGGAATGACCATTGAGAATGGTGCGAAAGAAGTAGCAGACAAGCCTGC
>NZ_AJRC02000013.1:0-51005 GCF_000298695.2 Streptococcus sp. GMD3S
AATTTGGCTCGGTAGCTCAGTTGGTAGAGCAATGGATTGAAGCTCCATGTGTCGGCGGTTCGATTCCGTCTCGCGCCATATTTTGTTTTATTAAGCGGGTGTAGTTTAGTGGTAAAACTACAGCCTTCCAAGCTGTTGTCGCGAGTTCGATTCTCGTCACCCGCTTTGAACGAAAGTTCATACCAAGTTTTTGAACTTGGGCGCGTAGCTCAGGTGGTTAGAGCGCACGCCTGATAAGCGTGAGGTCGGTGGTTCGAGTCCACTCGTGCCCATTAATAGGAGAATTACTCAAGAGGCTGAAGAGGACGGTTTGCTAAATCGTTAGGTCGGGTAACCGGCGCGGGGGTTCGAATCCCCCATTCTCCGTACGTAAAGGGAGCTTCTAGGCTCTTTTTTTGTATGTAAATCCCCCTTCTAGATCGTTAAAAGGGGGATTTGTTTATTACCAATTTGTTAGTGATATTTCTCCGCTATTTAGCCAGATAGTACGTTTGTTTGCAAGTTCGACTTGTAGTTGACCAGATTCTGAGATTTCTTTTGCAAGTCCTTTTTTAAGTTTTCCATCTAGCTGGAAGGTAACTTCTTTTCCAAGAACTAATGATCTTTCTTTATAGATATAAAGTAGCTCATCTGGATCCGTATTGTAGAAACAATTCCATATTTCGCTGATGAGCTCATTACGACTAATTGGTGCAGGTGGCATAAATAGGCTACCTGCTTTTTCTTTTAGGTCTTCTGGGAAGTCTGCTATAGAAAAATTTATACCAAGTCCGATAATGACATCTGTAACCAAGCCTGTTTCAACTGATGTCATTGCTTCGGTGAGGATACCTGCTATCTTTTTATTTTTTAAGTAGATGTCATTTACCCATTTGATATCTACTTCTATCATAGTTAGATTTTTAATGGCTTTGTAGGTTGCAGCAGCTACAAGGAGAGTATAGGAAGGGAGTTTTTCATAGGGAAGATTGGGTTGAATATGCAGGGACATATAGATCCCACCCTGAGATGGAGAATAGTAGGGGCGCTGAAAGCGGCCACGACCTGCTGTTTGACAGGTTGAAAGATAGAGTGTGTTTCCTTGGTTTCCAGCCTCAATCCCTTCTTTTGCATCTGTTTGTGTTGATTTTGTCTCAGGTTTGTAGCGAATGGTTAAGTTGGTTTTCTCCTGAATCAAATCAGGCAATATCAGATCGCCTTGAATAAGCTTGTATCCTCTATTTTTGATACTGTCAATTTCTAGGCCTTCTTGTTGAAGACGTTGGATCGCTTTCCATATGGATGTACGGCTTAAATTCAGTTCTTCTCCGATTTTTTCTCCGCTGACATAATCGTTTTCTCTAGCTAATATTTGGTAAACTAGTTGGTGTGATTTCATTGATTTTCCTTTCTAGCTAAGAGGGAGTGAGAGTATTCATTTCGAGTTTGACTAGGTGTTTTATGAAAAAACTGTTTGTAGGCTTTTGAGAAATGTAGTGGGTCTGAAAAACCTACAGAATATGCAATGACTTTGATCGTTTCATTTGTGTGTTCTAGTAACTGTTGAGCACGGTTCATTCGAACGAAAAGTAAATACTCTTTTGGAGAGAGTTGGTGAAATTCTTTAAACACACTAGTTAAGTAACTTCTATGAACCGATAGCTCTTTTGCTAAATCTTGAATGGTGAGCGATCGTGGATAGTGACTATCAATTAATTGTTTGCAGTCAAGATAGAGCTGGTGAGTTGATGAAATATTCTCTTTTTTCTGATTGGGAGCAATCGTTCCTAGATGAAACATTAGTTCATGGAGTTGTCCCATGATGTGGAGTTGAGCCAATTCATTAGATTTTGTAATCTGAGCAAAGCAGACAATATCTGAGATGAGTTTTGCAGTTGTTTGTGTATGACAGTTATTTGACTGGATGAGGTAGGATTGGTCAGAAATTTGAGATAGAGCAAAGTAGTCAGGTGCCCTCCCTCCAGTGATCCCCAACCAGTAGTAAGCCCAAGGATCCTGGCTATCTGCTTGATAGAATGTTAATTCATCTGGTTTTAGTAAAAAGAAATCTCCTGCCTTTAAATCAACAATTTTCCCCTTATAATGGAATTGACCTTTTCCTTTAGTAATGTAATGTAGTACATAGGTATCTCGAATAGCTGGACCAAAAGAGTAATTAGGCGTGCATTCTTCATAACCGTAGAAGCTAAGAGAAAGATCAATTGTTCCAGTCTGGTATTCTGAAAAAACGAGCATGGGCCACCTCCTACCTAACATTTTACCATACTTTGTATACATTTCTCTATTTTAGAAAGCGCTTTTATGTGCTAAAATTTTATCAAGAAATAGATGAGGTACAATTTATGGGAGTTCGAATAGAGAATAATCTATTTTACGTTGAGAGTAAAGGTTTAAGTTTGATTATTGAAAATAGGGATGGATTCTTATTATTAAAACATTTAGGAAAGACTATTAAGAACTATAGAGGGGCTAATAGTGTTTACGAACGCGATCATGCTTTTTCTGGTAATCCCATAGCTACTAATCGAACCTTTAGTTTGGATACGCAACGTCAGATTTTTGGACAACATGGTTTGGGTGACTTTAGAAAACCAACTTTACAGGTTCAACATGATGCAACTGAAGTAACAGACTTTCGATTTGTAGAAGCAAAGATTTTAAAAGGTCAGAATGGTCCACAGGGTTTACCTTCTCCACACAGCATGGATGATACAGAGACTCTTGCCTTGATTTTAGAAGATTCTAAGGCTCAACTTAGTCTGACTTTGTATTATACTGCTTTTGATAATGATGCGACAATTGCTAGTTACAGCAAATTGGAGAATAATAGCAATCAGGAAGTTGTCATTCATAAGGACTTTTCTCTCATGGCTGATTTTCCTGCTGCAGCTTACGAAATAGTGACTTTACAGGGAGCTTATGCTCGTGAAAAGACTGTTCGACGTCAACAGGTAGAACAAGGAATCTTTTCGATTAGTTCGAACCGTGGAGCTTCTGGGCATGCTCAAACACCAGCTCTTCTACTATGTGATCAAGGAGCCACAGAGGATGCTGGGAATGTGTTTGCTTTGCAACTACTGTACAGTGGAAACTTCGAAGCTTTTGTCCAAAAAAATCAACTGAATGAAGTTCGGGTGGCTATTGGCATTAATCCAGAAAACTTTTCTTGGAAGTTAGATCCTGAGGAAAACTTTGAAACACCGGTAGCTTTAGTGACCTATTCAGATAAGGGATTAACCGGTATCAGTCATGAAAGTCAGAATTTTGTACTTAAGCACATTATGCCAAGTAAATTTTCTAAAAAAGAACGCCCAATTCTTATCAATAACTGGGAAGCTACTTACTTTGACTTTCAGAGAGAAAAACTGTTAGAATTAGCTGATGAAGCTAAGAAAGTTGGAATAGAACTTTTTGTATTAGATGATGGGTGGTTTGGAAATCGCTTTGATGATAATCGTGCTTTAGGTGATTGGGTTGTTAATGAGGAAAAACTGGGTGGAAGCCTAGAAAGTTTGATTTCAGCTATCCATGACAGAGGTTTGCAGTTTGGCCTTTGGTTAGAACCTGAGATGATTTCTGTTGATAGCGATTTGTATCGCAAACATCCTGACTGGGCCATTCAGGTTCCTGGCTATGAGCATACCTATTCTAGAAATCAATTAGTACTTAATCTTGCCAATCCTCAGGTAGTAGAATACTTGAAAAATGTCTTAGATGAACTCCTATCTTATCATGAGATTGACTACATCAAATGGGACATGAACCGCAATATCACTAACCTAGGAAATGGCTTAACTTATCTAGAGACACAGATGCAATCTCATCAGTACATGCTGGGACTTTATGAACTCGTTTCTTATCTGACAGAGAAGCACAGCCATATTCTCTTTGAGTCCTGCTCTGGTGGTGGTGGACGAAATGATCTTGGTATGATGCGCTATTTCCCACAAGTCTGGGCTAGTGATAATACAGATGCCATTGCACGTTTACCAATTCAATACGGTTCATCCTATCTCTATCCAACCATTTCTATGGGGGCTCATGTGTCAGCAGTACCGAATCACCAGATGGGACGAAAGACACCGTTAGAAACACGTGGCCATGTAGCCATGATGGGAAATCTGGGTTATGAGCTTGATTTGACAAGTTTATCAGATGAGGAGAAAGCTGAGATCGCTAATCAGGTGAACTTGTATAAAGAATTGCGACCAGTAGTCCAGTTGGGAAATCAGTATAGGTTAATTAATCCCGATGCTGCATCCAATGAAGTAGCTGTACAATTTAACTATGGAAATCAAACGATTGTAACCTACGTCCGAGTCCTATCAGTTGTGGAAACAATGGAAACCACCTTGAAACTGAAAGACTTAGAGGTGGAAGGGCTTTATGAGCTGGAAGGGACAAACATTGTTTACTCGGGTGCAGAGCTCATGTATGCAGGTTTAACTGTTACCTTATCGCCAGGAGATTTTTTGAGTAGACAGTATAAATTCAAAAGACTATACTAAAAGCGTATAAATTTATTAAGGAGGCATTCCAATGAAATGGTATAAGAAAGCAGGTTTTCTTTTAGTAGCTGGGGTAAGTTTACTAGGTCTAGTGGCTTGTGGTCAGAGCAATCAACCAGCTGATGGTAAGGTAACGATTGAGTTTTTTAACCAGAAGACCGAGATGGCAGATACCTTGCAAAGGATAGTGGATGATTTTGAAAAGGAACACCCTAATATTGATGTGAAGCTGACTACAGTACCCGCAGCTGGAATTGTTCTGAAGACTCGGATTTTATCAGGAGATGTTCCAGATATTATTAATATCTATCCTCAAAATATGGATTTTCAGGAGTGGGCAAAAGCAGGTTATTTTGCAGATATGACAGGAAAATCCTATCTTGAGAACATCAAGAATGACTATGCCGAAAAGTATGCAATCAATAACAAGGTTTATAGTGTGCCTTTAACGGCTAACCTTTATGGAATTTATTACAATAAAACAAAGTTTAAAGAATTAGGACTTGAGGAACCGAAGACTTTTAAAGAGTTTCAAGAGATTGTTAAAAAGATAAAAGATAGTGGGCATTCTCCGTTTGCAGTTGCAGGCAATGAAGGCTGGACACTAAATGGTTACCACCAACTTTCTCTCATTACTCTTACAGGTAGTGGAGACGCGGCTAATAACTACCTTCGCTTTTCAAAACCAAACGCAATCTCTGCAGATGATGCTATTTTAAAAGCAGATGCAGAACGACTCGATTTATTAGCAGATAATGCTCAAGATGGTTGGCGTGGTGCCTCTTATAATGATGCGGTGGTAGCATTTTCGAGTGAAAAAGCCTTGATGATGCCACAAGGATCATGGGCATTAGCCGCAATTAATCAACAGGATCCAAAATTTGAGGTGGGGATGTTTGCCTTTCCTGGAGAAGAAGTAGGAAAAGAAGTCACTGTTGGTGCAGGGGATATGGCATTATCAACTTCAGCTACTACCAAACACCCTAAGGAAACCGAAGAATTTATCAGCTATATGACTAGTCCAAAAGCTATGCAGTCATACTATGATATAGATGGATCACCAGTTGCGGTGAAAGGTATACAGGAAAAAGAAGATTCAGCGCTTGCAGCTATTTCTAAACTGGCTTTTACGGACAAACATTATGTTTGGTTGGGCCAACGCTGGAACTCTGAAGAAGACTTTTTTAATCTAAGTGCAGGTTACCTGATGGATAAAAATCTGAAAAATATGGCAAACAATCTCAATGCTTTCTTTAATCCAATGAAGGCAGATTTGGACTAGAATAGGAGTTAAGATGATATGGCTATTCGAAAATTTTTAAATAAATACTGGGGTTGGACATTTTTGCTCATCCCGCTTGCTTTACAAGCTATCTTCTTTTACTTTCCAATGGTACAAGGTGCTTTCTATAGTTTGACTAACTGGACTGGATTGACCTATAATTATAAATTTGTTGGTTTAAATAACTACAAATTACTGATGATTGATGGGAAATTCTTCACAGCCATATCCTTTACTTTGATTTTAACTCTGGCATTGATTATTGGAGAGATTACGATTGGGATGGTTGTGGCACGAGCCTTAAATTCTAAGATGAAGGGGCGGACCTTCTTTAGAGCTTGGTTCTTTTTCCCGGCTGTTTTATCTGGTTTGACAGTTTCCTTGATTTTTAAACAATTCTTCAACTATGGGCTTCCAACGATTGGAAAAATTTTAGGAATTAGTTTTTTACAAGAGAGTCTATTAGGGACACCTGTCGGAGCGGTAGTGGCAACTATTTTTGTTCTTCTATGGCAAGGAGTAGCTATGCCAATCATTCTCTTTCTTGCTGGTCTTCAGAGTATTCCAACTGATATTTTAGAGGCAGCATCAATTGATGGTGCAACCAGTAAACAAACTTTTTGGAAGATTGAATTGCCCTATTTACTGCCAACGATCTCAATGGTTTTTATCTTGGCTCTTAAGTCTGGTTTGACAGCCTTTGACCAAATTTTTGCGTTGACGAGTGGTGGTCCAAATAATGCTACAACGTCTCTTGGACTTTTAGTCTACAACTATGCTTTCAAGAGTAATCAATATGGATATGCGAATGCAATTGCCTTGATTTTATTCTTAATTATTGGAATTGTTTCTCTGATCCAAATCAAGCTATCAAAGAAATTTGAAATCTAATAGAGGAGTCCTACACATGAAAAAAGAAGAAAAATTGAATCAGTTTTGGAAATACGTCCTCTTGATAGTCGGTGGTATTCTTATACTTGTTCCTTTGTTGGTAACAGTATTTAGTTCTTTCAAGACAACTAAGGATATCATGAATCATTTCTTTAGTTTGCCCAATCCTTTTACGTTGAGTAATTATGAACGATTGATTTCGGATGGAATTGGAGGCTATTTCTGGAATTCAGCAGTTATTACGGTGTTATCATTGATTGTAGTGGCTTTCTTTATACCAGCTGCAGCTTATTCCATTGCTCGAAATATGTCCAAGAAAAAAGCCTTTGCAATTATGTATTCGCTCTTGATCTTAGGGATATTTGTTCCATTTCAGGTGATTATGATTCCCATCACAGTTATGATGAGTAAACTCGGTCTAGCGAATATGTGGGGGCTAGTAATACTCTACTTAACTTATGCTATTCCACAGACTCTCTTCTTGTATGTTGGTTATATTAAAATCAGTATACCAGATAGTTTAGATGAAGCTGCAGAAATTGATGGGGCTGATCGTTTTACAACTTATCGTCGAATCATTTTTCCAATGTTGAAGCCCATGCATGCGACAACTTTGATTATCAATGCCCTCTGGTTCTGGAATGACTTTATGTTGCCACTTTTGATTCTGAATAAGGATTCCAAGATGTGGACTTTGCCTCTCTTCCAATACAACTATCAAGGTCAGTACTTCAATGACTATGGCCCAAGCTTTGCATCTTATATTGTGGGAATTGTAACGATAACCATTGTCTACCTCATCTTCCAAAAACATATCATTTCAGGAATGAGCAACGGGGCAGTGAAGTAACAAGATACAAAGCCCGTTAAAAGCTCACAGTGAAAATAGGGAATCTGAATAAGAAGCCTTGGCTTCTTGGAAGATTCATCTTTTTCACACAGAGCTTAGGGCGTGTTCAATTAAGATACAAAGGAACGGTTCATCTTATTGGCAATTCTATGTAGAAAACAGAAAGTCGTATTTAGTTGCTTGCAGTCTATATTAGTCCGAGTTCGAAGCGAACAAAAATCTAAAAATATCTTTCATTTACGAAGCCAGGTCATATAAGACTTGGCTTTCATCAGAAAAAGGAGAACATCTATGACCATTCAAAATAAAACTATGTTGATTACTTATTCAGATAGTCTTGGAAATAACCTTAAAGACTTATATGAGAATTTGGAAGAACATTTTGGCGATGCTATTGGGGGAGTTCACCTTCTACCATTTTTCCCATCAACAGGTGATCGTGGATTTGCGCCAGTTGACTATGATGAAGTGGATTCAGCTTTTGGTGATTGGGAGGACGTTAAGCGTTTAGGTGAGAAATATTATCTTATGTTTGACTTTATGATTAATCATATTTCTCGTCAATCTAAGTATTATAGGGACTATCAAGAAAAACATGAAGCCAGTGAATTTAAAGATCTCTTTTTAAACTGGGATAAGTTTTGGCCAGAGAACCGTCCGACACAGTCTGACGTAGATTTAATCTACAAGCGTAAGGATCGTGCACCAAAGCAAGAGATTGTATTTGCAGATGGTTCAGTAGAACATTTGTGGAATACCTTTGGTGAGGAGCAGATTGATCTTGATGTGACCAAAGAAGTAACGATGAGATTCATCCGTAAGACGATTCAACATCTAGCAAGTAACGGGTGTGACTTGATTCGTCTAGATGCCTTTGCTTATGCAGTGAAGAAATTGGATACCAATGATTTCTTTGTGGAACCAGATATTTGGGATTTATTGGACAAAGTTCGAGATATCGCTGCTGAGTATGGGACAGAGCTCTTACCTGAGATTCATGAACACTATTCGATTCAGTTTAAAATAGCGGACCATGATTACTATGTTTACGATTTTGCCCTTTCAATGGTGACTCTTTATACTCTTTACAGTTCCAGAACAGAGCGCTTGGCCAAGTGGTTGAAGATGAGCCCGATGAAGCAATTTACGACACTAGATACCCATGATGGAATTGGAGTGGTGGATGTCAAAGATATCCTGACCGATGAGGAAATTGACTATGCTTCAAATGAGCTCTATAAGGTTGGAGCGAATGTCAAACGGAAGTACTCTAGTGCCGAGTATAACAATTTAGATATCTACCAAATCAATTCAACCTACTATTCTGCGCTTGGAGATGATGATGTCAAGTATTTCCTAGCTCGTCTGATTCAAGCTTTTGCTCCAGGCATTCCTCAGGTTTACTATGTGGGTCTATTAGCAGGAAAAAATGACTTGAAATTGTTAGAAGAAACCAAAGAAGGTCGAAATATTAATCGTCATTACTATAGCAATGAGGAAATAGCAGAAGAAGTTCAACGTCCTGTGGTGAAGGCCCTTCTCAATCTATTTTCTTTCCGTAATCGGTCAGAGGCCTTTGATCTAGAAGGAACTATAGAGGTGGAAACACCAACAGCTCACAGCATTGTAATCAAACGTCAAAATAAAGACAAGTCCGTAACAGCAGTAGCAGAAATTGATTTACAAAGTCAGACCTATCAAGTAGTGGAAAACGGCAGAAAAATTCAGTTCTAGTGCTATATTAATGAAAGAGTTTTTTTGTTGTGAAAACGTGTTCATTGTTCCCAAATGACGGAAAAAATGGTAGAATATAAAGATAGTTTAGCATTTATCTTCTGGAGAAATCCAGAACAGAAAGGATCCGTTTTGAAATCAATTGGATTACTGGATAAGATAAGAGGGCTTTCGAAAAAAGATTTCTTTTTGTATTTGATGATCATAAGTATCTTTTTACCTTTTTATTTGTTCTTAGCCCTCTTTGCTTTATATTTGATAGGTTTACTTGTTACTGGGGAGATGAAGGGAATTATCAAAGGATTAGCCAAACATCCTGTACTTCTCTTTTTTATTGCCTACAGTAGTATCATCTCTATCGTCGCTAAGAACTGGCTTGGATTGGTTGCATCTTTACTGATGTTTCTCTTCCTCATTTTCTTTAGTTTCTACCAGAAACGTCTGACACATGCTTTCTTTCGACTGATACTGCAGACAATCTTGTTTGGTAGTGTGCTCTCTGCGGCTTTTGCTACTTTGGAGCATTTCCAAATTGTAAAGAAATTTAACTATGCCTTTCTTTCGCCCAATATGCAGGTATGGCATCAGAATCGGGCAGAAGTGACCTTTTTTAATCCTAATTACTATGGAATTATTTGTTGTTTCTGTATCATGATTGCCTTCTATCTCTTTACAACGACCAAGTTGAATTGGTTGAAGGTATTCTGTGTGATTGCAGGCTTTGTTAATCTCTTTGGATTGAACTTTACTCAAAATCGAACTGCCTTTCCTGCTATTATCGCTGGAGCCATCATTTATCTCTTTACAACCATTAAAAACTGGAAGGCCTTTTGGCTTAGTATCGGGGTCTTTGCGATTGGCTTGAGTTTCCTTTTTTCTAGTGATTTGGGAGTTCGGATGGGGACTTTAGATTCCTCTATGGAAGAACGCATTTCTATCTGGGATGCTGGGATGGCCTTGTTTAAGCAAAATCCTTTTTGGGGGGAGGGGCCATTGACCTATATGCACTCTTATCCTCGGATAAATGCTCCTTATCATGAACATGCTCACAGCCTTTATATTGATACGATTCTGAGTTACGGAATTGTGGGAACCATTTTATTAGCTTTGTCTTCTGTTGCTCCTGTTCGTTTGATGATGGATATGAGTCAGGAGTCGGGGAAACGTCCAATTATCGGTCTTTATCTATCTTTCCTTACAGTGGTTGCTGTGCATGGAATCTTTGACTTGGCCCTTTTCTGGATTCAGTCAGGTTTCATTTTCTTGTTAGTTATGTGCAGTATTCCATTGGAGCGTCGAACCTTGGTATCAGACATGACGGATTAAGTTTATAAGATTGAAATCTTCTACCTTGAGTAGGAGATTTTTTACTGAGAAAAATTAGTTCTAAATCGAAATAGTTGACAATTGGAATAATAAGTATTATAATGTTTTTTATTCGTATCGATATAGAAATAAATTGGAGGTTTCATGAAATATTGTCATTTGGTAGCCCATCATATTCGTTTGTTGAATGGGCGGCTTTTTCAAAAGTTACTGAGACAAGACCCTGACTCTCTTTATCGGAGTGAGCAGGGAAAGATTTTAGCGGTTTTATGGAATAGTAAGACGGGCTGTGCAACTGCGACAGATATTGCGCTTGCGACTGGGCTTGCTAATAATACGTTGACGACTATGATAAAAAAGTTAGAGGAGCAAAATCTTATAACTGTCAGTCCGTGTGGAGAAGATAAGCGTAAGAAGTATTTAGTTTTAACAGAGTTGGGCAAGTCCCAGAAAGAAGTTGGGCAACGTGTCAGTCAGAGATTGGATACTATCTGTTACAAAGGATTTTCAGAGGAAGAAATTCGTCAGTTTGAAGGTTTTCAAGAAAGAATTTTGGCTAATCTGAAAGAGCAGGAAAATGAGGTTTAGAATGGGGTAAATTAGTTATTAAAAGTTTGGTAACTTGACAAACCGAGGAAAATTTTAAATTGAGGACAAAGAATGATTGAATACAAAAATGTAGCGCTACGCTACACAGAAAAAGATGTTTTGAGAGATGTCAATTTACGGATTGAGAATGGGGAGTTCATGGTTTTAGTTGGTCCATCTGGATCTGGTAAGACAACCATGATCAAGATGATTAACCGTCTTTTGGAACCAACTGATGGAAATATTTATATGGATGGCAAGCGCATCAAAGACTATGATGAGCGGGAACTTCGTCTTTCTACTGGTTATGTTTTACAGGCCATTGCTCTTTTTCCCAATCTAACGGTTGCGGAAAATATTGCCCTCATTCCTGAGATGAAGGGCTGGAGCAAGGAAGAAATTGCTCAGAAAACAGAAGAGCTTTTGGCTAAAGTTGGTTTACCAGTGGCTGAGTATGGACATCGACTTCCTAGTGAACTATCTGGCGGAGAACAGCAACGGGTTGGTATTGTTCGTGCTATGATTGGTCAGCCTAAGATTTTGCTTATGGATGAACCTTTTTCAGCCTTGGATGCCATTTCGAGAAAACAGTTGCAGGTTTTGACGAAAGAATTGCATAAAGAGTTTGGGATGACAACGATTTTTGTGACCCATGATACGGATGAAGCTTTGAAATTAGGTGACCGTATTGCTGTCTTGCAGGACGGAGAGATTCGTCAGGTGGCGAACCCTGAGACCATTTTAAAAGCTCCTGCAACGGACTTTGTAGCAGACTTGTTTGGAGGTAGTGTTCATGACTAATTTGATATCAACTTTTCAGGATCGTTTTGGTGATTGGGTAACAGCTCTATCTCAACATTTGCAGTTGTCACTTTTAACCTTGTTACTAGCTATTTTTATCGCGATTCCTTTGGCTGTTTATCTTCGTTATCATGAAAAGATGGCGGACTGGGTCTTGCAGATTGCAGGAATTTTCCAGACTATCCCGTCTCTGGCCTTGTTGGGACTCTTTATTCCCTTGATGGGAATTGGGACCTTGCCTGCTTTGACAGCACTAGTGATTTATGCGATTTTCCCAATTTTGCAAAATACCATCACTGGGCTAAAGGGAATTGATCCAAGTCTACAAGAGGCTGGGATTGCCTTTGGGATGACTAGATGGGAGCGTTTCAAGAAGTTTGAAATTCCACTTGCCATGCCTGTCATTATGTCTGGGATTCGGACGGCAGCGGTCTTGATCATTGGTACGGCGACCTTGGCTGCCTTGATTGGTGCAGGGGGACTGGGTTCCTTTATCCTTTTGGGAATTGACCGCAATAATACCAGTCTGATTTTGATTGGGGCCCTTTCTTCTGCAGTGCTGGCTATTGCCTTTAACTTCCTGCTAAAAGTGATGGAAAAAGCAAAATTGCGGAAGATTTTCTCTGGTTTTGCCTTGGTGACCATATTGCTTGGTCTGTCTTATAGTCCAGCCCTCTTGGCTCAAAAAGAGAAAGAAAACTTGGTGATTGCTGGGAAATTGGGTCCAGAACCAGAAATTTTGGCCAATATGTATAAGCTGCTGATTGAAGAAAATACCAGTATGACTGCGACTGTTAAACCGAATTTTGGGAAAACAAGTTTCCTCTATGAAGCTCTGAAAAAAGGGGATATTGATATCTATCCTGAATTTACTGGTACGGTGACTGAAAGTTTGCTTCAGCCATCACCCAAGGTAGGTCATGAGCCAGATCAGGTTTATCAGGTGGCGCGTGATGGCATTGCCAAACAGGATCATCTGGCCTATCTAAAACCTATGTCTTATCAAAATACCTACGCTGTAGCTGTTCCGAAAAAAATTGCTCAAGAACATGGCTTGAAGACCATTTCGGACTTGAAAAAAGTGGAAGGGCAGCTGAAGGCCGGTTTTACTCTCGAGTTTAATGATCGTGAGGATGGAAATAAGGGCTTGCAATCAATGTATGGTCTCAATCTCAACGTAGCGACCATGGAGCCAGCTCTTCGCTATCAGGCAATTCAGTCAGGCGATATTCAAATCACAGATGCCTATTCGACAGATGCAGAATTGGCGCGTTATGATTTGCAGATCTTGGAAGATGACAAGCAACTCTTCCCACCTTATCAAGGGGCCCCACTCATGAAAGAAGCTCTTCTCAAGAAACATCCTGAGTTGGAGCCAGTTCTCAATAAACTAGCAGGTAAAATCACGGAAAGCCAGATGAGCCAGCTCAACTACCAAGTCGGTGTTGAAGGCAAGTCAGCAGAACAAGTAGCCAAAGAATTTCTACAAGAACAAGGCTTGTTGAAGAAATGATGGGGCAGAGACTTTAAACATACTGAACTCAACTCCCTTAAACAACTAGATAAAAGAATGCTCAGACAATGTCGTCTGGGCTTTTTTGATATTAGAGTTACTGAATGTCTTTCAAAATGGAAAATAATACTCAATGAAAATCAAAGAGCAAACTAGGAAGCTAGCCGCAGACTGTACTTGAGTACGGTAAGGTGACGCTGACGTGGTTTGAATTTGATTTTCGAAGAGTATAAGAGGAAATTTTCAGGATTTTCCAATATTTTACTGTAAATACACTTGACTATTCAGAGAATAGGTGTATAATGTGTTGTGAACTACTTAACAAATAAGGATTTCCAACTCATGTCGACTAAGGATGGAAATCTTGTGTATAGACAGTTCAGTAGATATATAATAGAGCGTTGCGTCCGAAAGTCTATCCAGACACGGCTCTTTAAAAACAAAAGGAGAAAATATGACGACTTATTTGCAAACAAAACTCAAGAATATCAAAATTACTCTTGGTGAAATGTCTGGTGGCTACCGCCGTATGGTTGCTGCTATGGCTGATTTGGGATTTTCAGGAACCATGAAGGCTATCTGGAATGACCTCTTTGCCCATCGTAGTTTTGCTCAGTGGCTTTACCTGCTGGTTTTAGGAAGTTTTCCAATCTGGCTGGAGTTGATTTATGAACACCGCATTGTTGACTGGGTTGGGATGATTTGTAGCTTGACAGGGATTATCTGTGTTATCTTTGTATCGGAAGGTCGAGCAAGTAATTACCTTTTTGGTTTGATTAACTCTGTTATTTACCTTATCTTGGCTTTGCAGAAAGGCTTTTATGGTGAGGTGCTAACGACACTCTACTTCACGGCCATGCAGCCAATTGGACTTCTAGTTTGGATCTACCAGGCACAGTTTAAAAAGGAAAAGCAGGAGTTTGTCGCGCGTAAACTGGACGGTAAGGGTTGGACCAAGTATCTTTCTATTAGTGTTTTCTGGTGGTTGGTATTTGGGTTCATTTATCAGTCTATCGGAGCCAATCGTCCTTATCGCGATTCCATCACCGATGCGACCAACGGGGTGGGGCAAATCCTCATGACAGCTGTTTACCGTGAACAATGGATATTCTGGGCAGCTACCAATGTCTTTTCTATCTATCTCTGGTGGGGAGAAAGCCTGCAAATCCAAGGGAAATACCTGATTTACTTGATCAATAGTCTAGTTGGTTGGTATCAGTGGAGCAAGGCCGCAAAGAGTGCTTAAAAAGTAAAAAAGGATCATCTGATCCTTTTTTGTGTTAGAGCAAAATGAATAATACCGTAATGATAATAGCGCTCGTTATACGAACGATGTGGTGCGATATATGTTGGTGTTCTTTCTGTTGCCCGTTCCAGTAGGCTCCATAGCAGACGATACTTGAGCCCACAATCCATAGAAGAATGGTTGCAAGTGGGACGAAGTAAAAGATGGCTAGAGCCAGAGAGGTGAGGCAACTGCCAACCAAAATGCATTTATTTCCTAGACTGTAGTTCTTTTGTTTCATGGCTGAAAAAGCAGCAGCAAGGTGAAGCAATGAGAAGGCGAGAGCTAGTACAATTGTTAGTATTCCTAGAATCATCGAAGTTAACATAGTTGGTTCCTTTCTGAGTTACAGGCTTAGTTATCAAGTGGAGTTGTAGAGGTCATCTCCATTACATCAAGGTAAAATCTCACCACTTGGTCTTCGGTATAAGATTTTCCTTTTTTTAGCCACCAAGTTAGGGTCTCGATAAAGTTCGTCACAACAAAATGCTGGAGGTAGGAGGCCGGAATGTTTGGATAGGCCTCTTGCAAGTCACCCGCCACCATGGGATAAACGTGGTGTTCGAGTTCCTTGTGTAGTTGGCGGAGGAAGTAGTCGTTTTTAGAAAAAAGGAGACTGGTGACATGGTCCTGGTTTTTCTGAAAATGTAAAAAGATATGTGCGAGGTAGTCCTCGGTAGTAAAGTGTCCTTCCCTTTCAAAGAGATGATGAAAGAGGTAGCGACAGAGCTCATCTAAAAGGAGTTCCTTGCTTTCATAGTGACAGTAAAAAGTAGAACGTCCAACATCTGCTAGGTCAATGATATCCTGAACAGTAGTGGCATCATAGCCCTTGTCGTTCAAAAGTTGTAAAAAAGCTTGATAGATGGCTTTTTTCGTCTTGCTGACTCGACGGTCTCTTTTTGGCATATAGACACTTGAGACAAACTGTTCAGAACTGAATAGGACTGACAGTTTGCTTCTATCCTTTCTTTGAATTTTATTAGATAATACAAATGAAAGAAGTATGTATATACCCATTATACCAAAGGAGGGAGAGAAATGAGTTCTAAAACATCTATCTGGTTAGCTTTTTTCTTAAATTTAAGCTATGCGATTGTTGAGTTTATCGCAGGAGGAATCTTTGGTTCGAGTGCCGTTCTTGCTGATTCTGTTCATGACCTGGGAGATGCTATAGCCATTGGCATCTCAGCCCTTTTAGAAACAATTTCAAACCGTGAAGAAGATAGACAGTACACCTTGGGTTACAAACGTTTTAGTCTTTTAGGAGCCATGCTAACGTCTGTGATTCTTATGATAGGGTCTGTCCTAGTGATTTTGGAAAATATCACGAAGATTGCTCATCCGCAACCCGTTAATGAGAATGGCATCCTCTGGCTGGGAATCATTGCAGTAGCTATCAATGTACTAGCAAGTCTGGTAGTTCGTAAAGGAAAGACAAAGAACGAGTCAATTCTTAGCTTGCATTTTTTGGAAGACACTCTTGGTTGGTTGGCCGTCATCCTAATGGCGATTATCCTCCGATTTACAGATTGGTATATCCTTGATCCGCTTTTATCGCTGGTTATTTCCATCTTTATTCTGTCGAAAGCCATTCCTCGCTTTTGGAGCGCACTGAAGATTTTCCTAGATGCTGTGCCAGAAGGAGTCGAGACCAGTGATTTGGAGAAGGATTTAGAGGCTCTACCCAATGTCAAAAGTGTCAATCAACTTAGCATTTGGTCCATGGACGGTCTAGAGAACAATGCTATTGTCCACATTTGTATCAAGGACTGGGAACAGATGATGGAAACCAAAGAAGTGGTGCGTCAATGTTTAGAAGAAAGAGGCGTGCAGAATATCACTATTGAAGTAGATATCAGTCAAAGCAATCATGCGCAACATAGGCGGAGGGTGAGAGAGTTAGAGCAGAAGCAGGGGCATCATTAGTAAAAAGTAAAGAATGATTAAGCCCCTATGTTATTTGAAATAGAGTATTTTCTTTCCTGTTTAAATATCTTAAAAGTTTGATCCTATAAGGCTCTGTATAAACTTTACTTAGTTGTTTGGTAATTAAAAAAATTTTTCTATTAGATGCAAAATGTTTGACTTGGAGTCAACTCAAAGTTGTATAATAAGATGAATGAGTTATAGTTGCTTAAATTCAGTGAAGGAAATGAAAGGAGGCTAGTATATGAATATTAAATCTGCCAGCGACTTATTGGGAATTTCAGCGGATACGATTCGGTATTATGAGCGAGTTGGTCTTGTGCCACCGATTACTCGAACCGCGACTGGAATTCGTGACTTTCAAGATCAGGATATAGAAGCTCTGGAATTTATTAAGTGTTTTCGTTCGGCGGGTGTCTCTGTAGACAGTTTAGTTGACTATATGTCGCTTTACCAAAAGGGGGATGAAACGAGAGAGGAAAGGCTTGGTATTTTAGAAGACGAAAAGAAAAAATTAGAGAAGCGCTTGTCTCATTTACAGACGGCTTTAAATCGCTTAAATCACAAAATTAAACTTTACAAGGAAGGAAAATTTTAAATGAAATCAGCAGTATATACAAAGGCAGGTCAGGTTGGTCTTGCTAGTATTGAACGTCCGCAAATAATAGAAGCGGATGATGTGATTATTCGTGTAGTTCGTGCGTGCGTTTGTGGTTCAGATTTATGGAGGTACCGTAATCCAGAAACGAAAGCTGGACACAAAAATAGTGGACACGAAGCGATTGGGATTGTCGAAGAAACTGGGGAAGCCATTATGACGGTGAAACCAGGTGATTTTGTCATTGTCCCTTTTACCCATGGCTGTGGGGAGTGTGATGCCTGTCTTGCTGGCTTTGACGGTTCTTGCGACAATCATGTTGGTAATAACTTGGGAGGCGATTTTCAGGCGGAATATATTCGTTTTCACTATGCAAACTGGGCGCTGGTTAAAATCCCTGGACAACCTTCTGACTACACAGAAGGTATGCTCAAGTCACTTTTGACACTGGCTGATGTCATGCCGACCGGTTACCATGCAGCGCGTGTTGCTAATGTTCAAAAAGGGGATAAGGTTGTCGTTATCGGGGATGGGGCTGTTGGCCAATGTGCTGTTATTTCAGCTAAGATGCGTGGAGCGTCGCAGATTGTCCTTATGAGTCGTCATGAAGATCGCCAAAAGATGGCCTTGGAATCAGGTGCGACAGCTGTTGTGGCTGAACGTGGCGAAGAGGGAATTGCCAAAGTCCGTGAAATCCTTGGTGGTGGAGCAGATGCAGCCCTTGAATGTGTTGGGACTGAAGCAGCCGTAGATCAAGCCCTTGGGGTTCTTCACAATGGTGGACGTTTAGGATTCGTTGGTGTTCCTCATTACAATAACTGTGCGCTCGGTTCTACATTTGCCCAAAATATTTCAGTGGCAGGTGGAGCAGCCTCAGTTACTACTTATGACAAACAAGTTTTGTTAAAAGCGGTTCTTGATGGAGACATCAATCCAGGTCGCGTCTTTACTTCAAGTTATAAACTGGAAGATATCGACCAGGCTTATAAAGATATGGATGAACGCAAGACCATTAAGTCTATGATTGTGATGGATTAACAATGAAAATCCTAATGGAGAATTGAGACTCTCTATTAGGATTTTTTGCGTTGGTATATTTGTTGAGTTATGGCAGCGTACTTTCTCTCAAAGTCAGTCTGGTTCCCAGCATAGTCAGGCTAGGAATTTTCCGACCATGGAGAACTTCCTTATTAAGAATATCCATACCTGCTCGGCCCATTTCCTCGGTATAGACAGTGATACTGGAGAGGGGAGGATAGACCTGCTTGGTCAGGCTAGTGTCGTTAAAAGAAATGAGACTGACGCGGTCTGGTAGGCTAATTCCAGCTTCTTGAAGGGCACGGAGGGCGCCGATGGCTAAACTATCGCTAGCAGCGAAAAAGGCTGGTGGGAGTTGTTCTCCTAGCTTGTGAATGGCCTCCTTCATCAAGTCATAGCCAGACTGGGCAGTAAAGCTCCCCTGAAAGACCAGTTCTTCATGGTAGATACCATTTGCTTGGGTAATGTCTTTGAAATTCTCTAGCCGCTTATCCTGGATAATTTCTTCCTGGTCGGTTGTTTCCTCAAGGCCTGTGAGAATTCCGATACGGTTCATCCCTTGACTGAGGAAATGGTCTACAACTTGTTTCACAGCAGTGTAAAAGTCAGTAATAATACAGGTATGACCTAGTGAGAGGGTGTCGCTGTCTATAAAGACTAAAGGTTTTTGGTATTCTTCAAAGGCAGCAATCTGAGATCGGCTAAATTTTCCGATGCAGAGAATGCCAATCACTTCCTCGCTCAGTGTAAAAGGATGGTCATTAAAATAGCGCAAGATATCATAGTCCAACTCTTGGGCTCTTTTTTCAATACCGAGACGAATCTGGTAGTAGTAGAGGTCGTCCAACTCCCCTTGTTCGCTGACCCATTGGATAATGGCAATTTTTTGTTTGGGTTTGTGGGATTCGCCTGTCTTGAGGTGCTTGGTATAGCCCAGCTCTTCCGCGACGGTTAATATACGGTGTCTGGTTTCTTCTGTAACAGATAGACTCTGGTCGCGATTGAGGACACGAGATACGGTCGCAATAGAGACAGAGGCTAGCTGTGCGATGTCTTTTAAGGTAGCCATAAATCCTCCTCCTTTTAGGTTAGTATATCATATTTTTCTTCTTTTTACCGATAGTTTAGTAAAAGTTTAGTAAAAAGGATTGACCTTGGTAAATCCCTTGGATACAATAGAAGAAAACGATTACACGTTAAGGTGACTTAACGGATAGTCAAAGGAGAATTTATATGACACAAGATCTTACTACTGAAGCCCTTCGCAAAGACTTTCTTGCCGTTTTTGGTCAAGAAGCAGACCAAACCTTCTTTTCACCTGGCCGCATCAATCTAATTGGTGAACACACGGACTACAATGGCGGTCACGTTTTTCCTGCTGCGATTTCCTTGGGAACTTATGGGGCGGCTCGCAAGCGTGACGATCAAGTTTTGCGTTTCTACTCAGCCAACTTTGAGGACAAGGGCATTATCGAAGTGCCTCTTGCTGACCTCAAATTTGAAAAAGAGCATAACTGGACCAATTATCCAAAAGGTGTCCTTCATTTCTTGCAAGAAGCTGGACATGTCATTGACAAAGGTTTTGATTTTTATGTCTTTGGGAATATCCCAAATGGTGCTGGCTTGTCTTCATCAGCATCCTTGGAACTCTTGACAGGGGTTGTGGCAGAGCATCTCTTTGATTTAAAACTAGACCGTTTGGATTTGGTTAAAATTGGAAAACAAACAGAAAACAACTTTATCGGAGTCAACTCTGGTATCATGGACCAGTTTGCTATCGGTATGGGTGCAGACCAACGTGCTATTTACCTAGATACCAACACTCTAGAATACGACTTGGTGCCACTTGATTTAAAAGACAATGTCGTTGTTATCATGAACACCAACAAACGCCGTGAACTAGCGGACTCTAAATACAATGAGCGCCGTGCCGAGTGTGAAAAAGCTGTGGAAGAATTGCAAGTTGCCTTGGATATTCAGACCTTGGGTGAATTGGATGAGTGGGCCTTTGACCAATACAGCTACCTGATTAAAGACGAAAATCGTTTGAAACGAGCTCGCCATGCTGTGCTTGAAAACCAACGTACCCTTAAAGCTCAAGCAGCCCTTCAAGCAGGTGATTTGGAAACATTTGGTCGCTTGATGAATGCGTCACACGTTTCTCTTGAGTATGATTATGAAGTAACTGGCTTGGAATTGGATACCCTTGTCCACACAGCTTGGGATCAAGAAGGTGTTCTCGGTGCTCGTATGACAGGAGCAGGTTTTGGTGGCTGTGCCATTGCTTTGGTGCAAAAAGATGCTGTTGAGGCCTTTAAAGCAGCTGTTGGCAAGCACTATGAGGAAGTAGTTGGATACGCTCCAAGCTTCTATATCGCTGAAGTTGCAGGTGGCACTCGCGTCCTTGATTAGTCAAAAGGAGGCTCTATAGTGACCTTAGTAGATAAATTTATAACACATATCATTTCTGAAAGTTCATTTGAGGAAATGGATCGAATCTACTTGACCAATCGTGTTTTGGTTCGAGTGGGAGAAGGTGCTTTGGAAGTTGAGACTGATCTGGATGAGTTGATTGACCTCAAGGACCAGCTGGTCGAGGAGGCGGTTCGATTAGAGACGATTGAGGATAGTCAGACTGCACGTGAAATCCTAGGTGCTGAACTGATGGACTTGGTAACCCCTTGTCCAAGTCAGGTCAATCGTGATTTCTGGGCAACTTATGCCCAATCTCCTGAGCAGGCGATAGGGGATTTTTACCAGCTCAGCCAGAAAAACGACTACATCAAGCTCAAGGCCATTGCTAAAAATATTGCTTATCGTGTAGCATCTGACTACGGAGAACTTGAGATTACCATCAACCTCTCTAAGCCTGAAAAGGATCCAAAGGAGATTGCGGCAGCCAAGTTGGTGCAAGCTAGCAATTATCCCCAGTGTCAGCTCTGTCTAGAGAACGAAGGCTACCATGGTCGGGTTAACCATCCAGCTCGCAGCAATCACCGCATTATCCGTTTTGAAATGGCGGGTCAGGAGTGGGGCTTCCAGTATTCGCCCTATGCTTATTTTAATGAGCACTGTATTTTCTTAGACGGCCAGCATCGTCCCATGGCCATTAGTCGTCAGAGTTTTGAGCGCCTGCTAGCTATCGTAGAGCAGTTTCCAGGCTATTTTGCGGGCTCTAATGCCGACTTGCCAATCGTGGGGGGCTCTATTCTCACCCATGACCACTATCAGGGAGGTCGTCACGTATTTCCTATGGAATTGGCTCCCTTGCAAAAGACTTTCTCTTTTGCTGGTTTTGAACAGGTCAAGGCTGGGATTGTCAAGTGGCCTATGTCAGTCCTACGTTTGACTTCGGATTCCAAAGAGGAATTGATCAACTTAGCTGACAAGATTTTGCGAGAATGGCGTCAGTATTCAGATCCAAGTGTGCAAGTCTTGGCAGAAAGTAATGGCACACCACACCATACCATCACACCGATTGCCCGTAAACGCGATGGACAGTTTGAGTTGGACTTGGTCTTACGAGACAATCAGACATCGGCAGAGCATCCTGATGGCATCTATCATCCCCACAAGGATGTCCAACATATCAAGAAGGAAAATATCGGCTTGATTGAGGTCATGGGCTTGGCAATCTTGCCACCACGTCTGAAAGAAGAAGTGGAGCAAGTCGCTAGCTATCTTGTAGGAGAAGCTGTTACGGTTGCCGATTATCATCAGAAATGGGCAGACGAACTCAAAGCCCAATATCCAGACCTAAAAGATAAAGAAAAAGCCCTTGAAATCGTCAAGGACTCTGTAGGTGCCATCTTTGCACGTGTTCTGGAGGATGCAGGAGTTTACAAGCAGACGGAGCAAGGACAGGTAGCCTTTATGCGCTTTGTAGAGCAGGTCGGAATTTTGTCAGACTAGGAGCTTTCTCCTTGCACAGTCCTATAAAAAGTAGTATCATAGTGTCGTTTGAAATATCAGGAGGAAACGATGAAAGATTTTCATTTTGACGCTATATCTGCTTTTGAAAATTACGAAATTGAACAAATGAGAGATGGTCATGTTGAGGTGACGACCAAAGTAGTGGACTCGTCGCTCAACTACTATGGCAATGCCCATGGTGGCTATCTCTTCACCCTTTGTGACCAAATCAGTGGTTTGGTGGTTATCTCGCTGGGGCTTGATGGGGTGACACTTCAATCCTCTATCAACTACCTCAAGGCAGGAAAACTTGACGACGTGTTGACCATTAAAGGAGAATGCGTCCATCAAGGTCGCACAACCTGTGTAGTGGATGTCGATATCACCAATCAAGAAGGCAGAAATGTCTGCAAGGCAACATTTACCATGTTTGTCACAGGCCAACGGTCAGAAGACAGACAGGTAAGGATATAACATAAAAAAGAGGCGTACACCTCTTTTTCTTATTTCTTTTTATGATTTAATACAGCATTGAGTACAATGGCGAGTAGGCTGGCTACGACGATTCCGTTTGAGAAGAACATTTGGAAGGCTGTCGGCATGCTGACAAAGAGATTACTGTTGTTGAGTCCGACACCTGCAGCGATTGAAACTGCTGCGATAAGGAAGTTGTGTTCATTGTTAGCAAAGTCAACACGAGCAAGGATTTGCATCCCTTGAAGGGAAACAAAGCCAAACATCACTAGCATGGCCCCTCCAAGGACAGGGCTTGGAATGATTTGGGCGAGGGCACCAAACTTAGGAAGGAGTCCAAGGAGGACTAGGAAACCAGCCGCGTAGTAGATTGGCAGGCGAGTCTTGATACCTGACAATTTAACCAACCCAACGTTTTGTGAAAATCCTGTATAAGGGAAGGTGTTAAAAATTCCTCCGAGAAGGACGGCTAAACCTTCTGCACGGTAACCGTTGCGCAGGCGCGTGCTGTCGATTGGGTCTTTCGTGATATCAGACAAGGCTAGGTAAACACCAGTCGATTCAACCATAGACACCGTTGCGATGATACACATCATGACAATAGAGGAGATTTCAAAGGTTGGCACCCCAAAGTAGAGGGGAGTTGGGACATGGACAAGCGGTGCTGCTGCAACAGGGGAGAAATCAACCAAGCCCATGGTAGCAGCAATGGCAGTTCCAACAACCAACCCAATCAAAATGGAGATAGACTTGATAAATCCTTTGGTAAAGATGTTGATCAAGAGGATGATCAGAACAGTGATGGCTGCAAGCAAGAGACTTTGACCGGTTGGCTCTGGGACGTTATTTCCCATATTTCCAATAGCGACAGGAATCAGGGTCAATCCAATTGTGGTAATGACAGAGCCTGTTACGATAGATGGGAAGAGATTGGCTACTTTTGAGAAAATGCCTGAAACAAGAACTACGTAAATCCCTGATGCGATAAGGGCACCAAACATAGCACCACTACCATGGCTTTGGCCAATCATAATCAAGGGAGCGACAGATTGGAAGGCAACTCCGAGAACGACTGGTAGTCCAATCCCAAAGTATTTGTTGAGTTGGAGTTGGAGGAAGGTTGCCACCCCACACATGAAGATATCTGTAGAAATCAGGTAGGTCAACTGCTCAGCTGAATAGCCAAGGGCTGTCGCAATCATGATGGGAACCAGGATAGATCCTGAGTACATGGCTAATAAGTGCTGCAAGCCAAGAATGGCTGCTTGCGAGTGTTTTTCTTGTTTTTGCATTAGAGATCTGCCTCCTTAAATACGACCTGACCATTTTCAAAACGATCCAAACGAGCAAGTGATAGGACAGGGTAACCTGCTTTTTCAAGCAAATCACGACCGTCTTGGAAGGATTTTTCAATCACGATACCAATCGCTTCAACTTTTGCTCCAGCTTGTTCGATGATTTGGATCAAGCCTTTGGCAGCTTGTCCATTTGCTAGGAAATCATCGATAATCAAGACCTTGTCCTCTGGTGAGAGGAATTTTCCAGCGATAGAAACGGTGCTGGTCACCTGCTTGGTAAAGGAGTAGACTTGGGCGGTTAAGATGCCTTCGTTCATGGTGATGTTTTTAGCTTTCTTGGCGAAAATCATGGGCACATTCAAGGCTTCCGCTGTAAAAACGGCTGGGGCAATGCCTGACGCTTCAATGGTCACGACCTTGGTAATGCCAGCAGAAGCGAATTTTTCCGCAAAAACCTTACCAATCTCTCGCATCAAGCTAAAGTCAACTTGGTGGGTTAAAAAGGAATCCACCTTGAGGATGTTGTCACCCAAGATATGCCCATCCTCAAGGATGCGCTCTTCTAATAATTTCATAAGACCTCCTAAAGTCTAAAAGATGCTTCATTTGCTTGTCTAGAGTTTCTAGCAAGAAATAGAAAAAGGACCTACTTAATCCCCTAAGTAAGTCCCCAAAATAGGCATGGCCAAAACCATACCTCAAGCTGACATACTCATTGTTAGGTGTTCCGGCACCTTGTAGAAACGTCGTGCCAATTCACGACATAAACAAGTAAAATGATATTCAATTTTAAATAGGCTACTGCCAATGTTTTTATTTTACACCAATTAGCTTTATAAATCAAATATTTTGTTAGCAAATAGACCATAAAAGCGAACGAAAAAGCTACAACACTAGATAGTATTGTAGCCCTTTATTCTTCTATTCGCTAAATCTTAAAAAATAGCCATCTGGATCCAAAACTGCAAATTCATGGGGATAAATAAAGCTATCTCCTACTCGAAATTCTCTTTTTGTCAGGGGCCGATGGATGGGATAGTCAGCTTCCAGCAGTTTTTGGTGGAGCTGAGGGACATCTTCAATGCCAAAGGAAATATTGATACCGCGCCCGAAAGGATAGGTTAGTTGGGCTAATTCTTCTGTACTGCCTTCTTCTAGCATAAGTTGGCAGTCTTCAAGCGAAAGAAAGAGGAAGTTTTCTTCTGGACGCTCGTATTCGACAGAAAATCCCAGCAAGTCGCAGTAGAAGTGGCGTGACTTTTCGAGGTCAGATACTACAAATTCAGGAATGACAGCTTGATAGTCCATTAGCTTTCTCCTTAGAGCTCAATCTCCATGACAATGGGTGTGTGGTCTTGGCGCGCACCAGAGTCAATCATGTCGGACTGAGTCACCTTGTCAGCCACGCGATTGCTGGTGAGCCAGTAGTCGATTCTCCAGCCTGTATTGTTGATTTTAGAAGTCTTGCTGCGTTGCGCCCACCAGGTATAACACTCTGGGACATCGCCGTGAATGTGGCGGAAGGTGTCGGTAAATCCAGTTGCCAAGAGGTTGGTAAAACCAGCACGTTCCTCGTCTGTAAATCCAGGTGAACGGCGATTGCTGGCAGGATTTGCAAGGTCGATTTCCTTGTGGGCTACGTTGTAGTCACCAGTCGCAAGGACTGGTTTTTCTTTGTCTAGTTGAGCCAAATACTCAGCGTATTTGACATCCCAGACTTGGCGCTCTTCCAAGCGTTTGAGACCATCGCCAGCGTTTGGAGTGTATACTTGGGTCACGAAAAATTCATCAAATTCTAGGGTAATGATGCGGCCTTCCAAGTCCATGGTAGAAGGGGCACCGATTTCTGGGAAGCTGATTGTTGGTGTGAGTTCTTTCTTATAAAGGAACATGGTTCCAGCGTAGCCTTTGCGGGCAGGTTCTTGAGAGGAACACCAAGTGTTTTCATAACCTGGGAAGAGTTCTTCTAAAATTTCCAAGTGTTTCTTTGTAGGCCCTTTTGCAGAAAGCTTGGTTTCCTGGATAGCGATAATATCAGCATTTTCGACTACCAAGGTTTGTAGGACTTCTTGGGACAATTTTGCACGAGCTGAGTCGCTCGTTAGGGCTGCATTGAGGGAATCAATATTCCATGAGATGAGTTTCATAAGGTTACCTTTTTCATTCAGATTATAGATTTTATTATACCAAAAAAAGGTCCATTTCCCCAACGTATGGCTTGAAAAATCACTCTCTTTCGTTTATAATTAAGAATGATTTTATGAAAGGGAGTGAAAATAAATGAAATTTTACTCATATGACTATGTACTTAGCCAAATCAGTCAGCAAAATGGCATCATGATTGGCTTTGGAATTGTTCTCCTAGCTATCACAGGATTTTTTGCTTTTAAAGCCTATCGAGATAAAAAGGGGACTAAGTTTCGGGAATTGGTCATGATTTTGGCCTTGACCTTGGTGGTCATGCTTTTGGTGACAATCTCAAAATACCAGACCAATCAAGCCTCTAACAACCAATTTCAAACCTCCCTTCATTTCATCGAGCTTGTTTCCAAAGACTTGGGAGTGGATAAATCAGAAGTTTATGTCAATACTTCTGCAGCCACTGATGGAGCGCTTGTCAAGGTAGGTCCAAATTTCTACCGAGCCATGAACGGGAGCCAACCAGACAAGTATCTTTTAGAGAAATTAGAATTGAATCAAACAGACGCTATTGAATTGGTGGAGGTAAACAAATGACACTCAATTATATGGAAATTTTAATCAAACTGGCCTTGGGGCTCTTCTCGCTTGTTTTTGTTATCAATGTGACAGGAAAGGGGAACCTAGCACCTAACTCTGCGACAGACCAAATTCAGAACTATGTTCTCGGTGGTATCATCGGTGGGGTGATTTACAATAGTTCTATCAGCATTCTCCAGTATGCAGTGATTTTGATGATGTGGACGATTTTGGTCTTGACCCTCAAGTGGCTCAATAACAATGTTCGTTTTGTCAAACGCTTGATTGATGGAAAACCAACTCTCCTTATCAAAAATGGGCAGATTGACCCAGAAGCCTGTCGTTCAGTTGGCTTGTCTGCATCGGATGTAGCCCTCAAACTTCGTAGCCAAGGAATTTTCCAGATGAAGCAAGTCAAACGAGCTGTGCAGGAGCAAAATGGCCAACTCATCGTAGTCCAAATGGGAGATGAGAATCCCAAGTATCCTGTTGTCACAGATGGTGTTATCCAAGTCGATGTTTTGGAATCGATTGGTCGTAGCGAAGAGTGGCTGCTTGATAACCTCAGCAAGCAAGGGCATGACAATGTAGCCAATATCTTTATCGCTGAGTATGACAAGGGTGCGGTCACAGTCGTAACCTATGAATAAGAAAAACCTGGGGTCTTGGCCTCAGGTTTCTATTTGCAATCAGAAAGGGATTTTATGTCCATTATTCAAAAACTTTGGTGGTTTTTCAAGTTAGAAAAACGCCGTTATTTAGTCGGGATTGTGGCTCTGGTCTTGGTTTCCGTCCTCAACCTTATTCCCCCAATGGTTATGGGGAGGGTCATTGATGCCATCACATCGGGGCAATTAACCCAGCAGGACCTCCTTCTTGCCCTATTTTACTTGCTTCTTGCAGCCTTTGGGATGTACTATCTGCGCTATGTTTGGCGTATGTATATCCTCGGTACTTCCTACCGTTTGGGACAGATTATGCGCTCTCGCTTATTTGAGCATTTCACAAAAATGTCTCCAGCCTTTTATCAAACCTATAGGACGGGGGACCTGATGGCACACGTAACCAACGATATCAATGCCTTAACGCGTCTGGCAGGGGGAGGAGTTATGTCAGCGGTGGATGCCTCAATCACAGCTTTAGTGACCTTGTTGACCATGCTCTTTAGCATTTCATGGCAGATGACCTTGGTTGCCATTTTACCCTTACCTTTCATGGCCTATGCGACCAGTCGTCTAGGGAGAAAGACCCACAAGGCCTTTGGCGAATCGCAAGCCGCCTTTTCCGAACTCAATAACAAGGTGCAGGAGTCCGTATCAGGTATTAAAGTGACCAAGTCTTTCGGTTATCAGGCGGACGAGTTGAAGTCCTTTCAGACAGTCAATGAATTGACCTTCCAAAAGAACCTGCAAACCATGAAATACGATAGTCTCTTTGACCCTATGGTTCTCTTATTTGTTGGTTCCTCCTATGTTTTAACGCTCTTGGTAGGCTCCTTGATGGTTCAGAAAGGGCAAATCACGGTTGGGAATCTGGTCACCTTTATCAGCTACTTGGATATGTTGGTCTGGCCTCTTATGGCCATTGGCTTCCTCTTTAATATCACTCAGCGAGGCAAGGTTTCTTACCAACGGATTGAGGATCTTTTGTCTCAGGAATCGCCTGTACAAGATCCTGAATTTCCTCTGGACTGTATTGAAAATGGACGTTTGGAGTACGATATTGATAGTTTTGCCTTTGAAAATGAGGAGACACTGACGGATATTCACTTTAGTCTGGAAAAAGGGCAAACCTTGGGCTTGGTCGGACAGACAGGCTCTGGGAAAACATCCTTGATCAAGCTTCTCTTGCGAGAATACGATGTGGATAAGGGAGCCATTTACCTAAACAGTCATGATATTCGGGATTATCGTCTGACAGACCTACGCAGTCTCATGGGCTATGTTCCTCAGGACCAGTTTCTCTTTGCGACCTCGATTTTAGACAATATCTGCTTTGGTAATCCTAACTTGCCCCTTTCAGCAGTTGAGGAAGCGACTAAGCTAGCTCAAGTTTACCAAGATATTGTAGACATGCCTCAGGGATTTGATACGCTGATCGGTGAAAAGGGAGTCAGTCTCTCAGGTGGTCAAAAGCAACGTCTGGCTATGAGTAGGGCTATGATTTTAGACCCTGATATCTTGATTCTAGATGATTCCTTGTCAGCCGTGGATGCCAAGACAGAGTATGCGATTATCGACAATCTCAAGGAGACGCGCAAGGACAAGACAACTATTATTACAGCACATCGACTCAGTGCAGTTGTCCATGCAGATCTGATTTTGGTTCTGCAAAATGGTCAAATTATCGAACGGGGCAAGCACGATGACTTGCTAGTCCTGAATGGCTGGTATGCCCAAACCTACCAGTCTCAGCAGTTGGAAATGAAAGGAGAAGAAGATGCAGAATAAGAAAGAACAATTGGCTGTATTGAAGCGCTTGATGTCTTATCTCAAGCCCTATGGCCTCCTGACCTTTTTGGCACTCAGTTTTCTCCTCGTGACTACAATCATTAAAAGTGTCATTCCCCTTGTGGCTTCCCACTTTATCGACCAGTACCTCAGCAACCTAAACCATCTTGCTATTACAGTTTTATTGGCCTACTATGGCCTCTATATCCTGCAAACTCTGGTCCAGTATGTCGGCAATCTTCTCTTTGCGCGGGTGTCCTACAGTATTGTCAGAGATATTCGTCACGATGCCTTTGCCAATATGGAGAAACTGGGCATGTCTTATTTTGACAAGACGCCAGCAGGTTCCATCGTCTCTCGTTTGACCAATGATACTGAGACCATCAGTGATATGTTTTCGGGAATTTTATCCAGCTTTATTTCAGCAGTTTTCATCTTTCTGACAACTCTGTATACCATGTTGGTGCTGGATTTTCGTTTGACAGCTTTAGTTTTGCTCTTTCTACCCTTGATTTTCCTTTTAGTCAATCTCTATCGGAAAAAGTCAGTGAAAATCATCGAAAAAACCAGAAGTCTCTTGTCAGATATCAATAGTAAGCTGGCAGAGAATATCGAGGGAATCAGGATTATCCAGGCCTTCAACCAAGAGAATCGCCTGCAAGCAGAATTTGATGAAATCAACCAAGAACACTTGGTCTATGCCAACCGTTCTGTGGCCTTGGATGCCCTCTTTTTGAGACCTGCCATGAGTTTGCTGAAACTCCTAGGATATGCAGTCTTGATGGCCTACTTTGGTTACCGCGGGCTTTATCTGGGAATAACAGCAGGAACCATGTATGCTTTTATCCAGTACATCAATCGGCTCTTTGACCCCTTGATTGAGGTGACGCAAAACTTTTCAACCCTTCAAACTTCTATGGTCTCAGCTGGACGTGTCTTTGCCTTGATTGACGAGAGGACCTATGAACCCCTTCAAAAGGATAGCCAAGCAAAGATTACAGAAGGTAATATTCGGTTTGAGCACGTGTGTTTCTCATATGATGGAAAACACCAGATTCTAGATGATATTTCCTTTTCAGTTAACAAGGGCGAAACCATTGCCTTTGTAGGTCATACAGGTTCGGGGAAATCTTCGATTATCAATGTTCTCATGCGTTTTTATGAATTTCAGTCAGGCCACGTTCTCTTGGATGATGTGGATATCAGGAACTACAGTCAGGAAGAGCTGAGAAAAAACATCGGTTTGGTCTTACAGGATCCCTTCCTCTATCACGGGACTATCAAGTCCAATATCGCCATGTACCAAGATCTTAGTGATGATCAGGTCCAGGCTGCAGCTGCCTTTGTCGATGCAGATTCCTTTATTCAGGACCTTCCGCAGGGTTATGATGCACCTGTTTCTGAGCGTGGTTCGAGCTTTTCTACTGGCCAACGCCAGCTTCTTGCCTTTGCTAGAACTGTCGCCAGTCAGCCTAAAATCCTGATTTTGGATGAAGCGACAGCCAATATTGACTCTGAAACAGAAAGTTTGGTTCAAGATTCCCTAGCTAAGATGAGACAGGGTCGGACGACCATTGCTATTGCTCATCGCCTTTCGACCATCCAAGACGCCAACTGCATCTACGTCTTGGACAAGGGGCGTATCATCGAGAGTGGAACCCATGAGGAACTCTTGGCCTTGGGAGGAACCTATCACAAAATGTATAGCTTGCAGGCAGGGGCCATGTCCTAATACTCTTTGAAAATCTCTTCAAACCATGTCAGCTTTATCTGCAACCTCAAAGCTGTACTTTGATTTTCATTGAGCACCAGAAGGAAATTCTTCAAATCACAGATTTCTTGCACCGCCTTTTCCATTTTGTGGTATAATGAAAAATGTT
Organism: Streptococcus sp. GMD3S; assembly: GCF_000298695.2. Classification (GTDB taxonomy): domain Bacteria; phylum Bacillota; class Bacilli; order Lactobacillales; family Streptococcaceae; genus Streptococcus. Next base: position 31,076 of record NZ_AJRC02000013.1, read on the forward strand.
GACAAATAGTATAATAAAAACAAAGGAGAAACAGCATGCTGAAATGGGAAGACTTGCCCGTGGAAATGCAATCAAGCGAGGTTGAGTCTTACTACCAGCTTGTCTCTAAAAGGAAGGGTTCGCTGATTTTCAAGCGTTGCCTGGATTGGGTTCTGGCCTTGTTTTTGCTACTTTTGACTTCTCCCATCTTTCTTGTCTTGAGCATTTGGATCAAGTTGGATAGCAAGGGACCAGTCATTTACAAGCAAGAGCGCGTGACCCAGTACAACCGTCCGTTCAAGATTTGGAAGTTCCGTACTATGGTAACGGATGCGGATAAAAAAGGAAGTCTGGTGACTTCTGCTAACGATAGCCGTATTACCAAAGTGGGGAATTTCATTCGCCGTGTGCGTTTGGACGAACTACCTCAGCTGGTCAATGTCCTTAAAGGCGAGATGTCCTTTGTAGGGACCCGTCCTGAAGTGCCACGTTACACAGAGCAGTACAGCCCTGAAATGATGGCGACCTTGCTCTTGCCAGCAGGGATTACCTCTCCAGCCAGCATCAACTACAAGGATGAGGATACGATCATCAGTCAAATGACGGAGAAAGGTCTGTCAGTTGACCAAGCCTATGTAGAACATGTTCTTCCTGAAAAGATGCGCTATAATCTCGCCTATCTCCGAGAGTTTAGTTTCCTTGGAGACATTAAAATCATGTTTCAAACCGTGTTTGAAGTACTAAAATGAAGTAGTCATGAGAAAATGAGTACAGATAAAAGGAGCAAATCAATGCCAAATTACAATATTCCATTTTCACCTCCCGATATTACCGAAGCTGAAATTGCTGAAGTAGCGGATACCCTTCGTTCTGGTTGGATCACAACAGGTCCGAAGACAAAAGAACTGGAGCGCCGCTTGTCTCAATACACACAGACACCTAAGACTGTCTGCCTCAACTCTGCGACAGCCGCTCTTGAGTTGATTTTGCGTGTTTTGGAAGTGGGACCTGGGGATGAAGTCATCGTTCCAGCTATGACTTATACAGCTTCATGTAGTGTTATCACACACGTAGGAGCGACACCTGTCATGGTGGATATTCAAGCAGATACGTTTGAGATGGACTATGACTTGCTTGAGCAAGCCATCACTGAAAAGACTAAGGTGATTATTCCGGTTGAGCTTGCAGGGATTGTTTGCGACTATGATCGTTTGCTCCAAGTGGTGGAGAAGAAACGGGACCTCTTTACAGCTGCTAGCAAGTGGCAAAAAGCCTTTAACCGTATCGTAATTGTCTCAGATAGTGCCCATGCTTTGGGATCTACTTATAAAGGACAACCAGCTGGATCTATCGCTGACTTTACTTCCTTCTCATTCCACGCCGTTAAGAACTTTACAACGGCTGAGGGAGGAAGTGCGACTTGGAAAGCCAATCCAGCGATTGATGACGAAGAGATGTACAAGGAGTTCCAAATCCTTTCCCTTCACGGTCAAACAAAGGATGCTCTTGCCAAGATGCAATTGGGTTCATGGGAGTACGATATCGTCACACCAGCCTACAAGTGCAATATGACCGATATCATGGCTTCGATTGGTTTGGTACAATTGGACCGTTACCCAGCTTTGCTACAACGTCGTAAGGACATCGTGGACCGCTATGATCGTGGTTTTGCAGGTTCTCGCATCCGTCCATTGGTACACAAGACTGATACTGTTGAATCTTCACGCCACCTCTACATCACCCATGTAGAAGGAGCAAGTTTAGAAGAACGCAACCACATCATCCAAGAATTGGCCAAAGCAGGAATTGCAAGTAATGTACACTATAAACCGCTTCCTCTCCTGACAGCCTATAAGAATCTTGGTTTCGATATGGCAGATTATCCAAGAGCCTATGCCTTCTTTGAAAATGAAATTACGCTTCCTCTTCATACAAAATTAAGCGATGAAGAAGTTGATTACATCGTTCAGACTTTGGTGAGAATTTCTGAAGAAATCCTCGGTTCTGGAAAAAAATAATAAAAAATCTTGACAAAAAGCGGACAATAGCATATAATATTCTCAACAAATCAGAAAAGTAACTATGTTTGATCTTCAGGGAGCCTGTGGTGATTGTGAACAGGTGGTTGGAAGTAGTGAAAGTGGGCTGATTTTAAAAATGAATTTGAAACAATGAAAATTCGGTGCGCACACCTTACAGTGCAACTTGTTGTTAGACAAGGCAGAGATGTAAAGGGGAATAGTCCCTTTATAATTGAGGTGGCACCGCGTTACCAACGCCCTCACATGGAAGTAGATTCTGTGTGTGGGCTTTTTTCTTTCGGTCATTTTGTTTATCTTTTATTAGGGCGTTAAGTCGCTTTGATGAACTTGAGTTCTATCTGCAGCTCCTTGCCTACTACTAAAAGCAAACAAAAAGCCGAATTAATATGGAAAGAGGAAAAATTTTATGACAACTAAAGGTTATTTTGGACAATTTGGTGGTAGTTTTGTACCGGAGCCGATTCAAGCTTTGTTGGATGAGTTGGAAGTGACATTTGACAAGTACAAGGATGATCCAGAGTTTTTGGCAGAATTTCGCCATTACTTGAAGGATTATTCTGGTCGCGAAACACCGCTTTATTTTGCGGAAAGTTTGACAGAGCACCTAGGTGGAGCTAAGATTTATCTCAAGCGCGAAGATCTTAACCACCTTGGTTCTCACAAGCTCAACAATGTTCTAGGTCAAATCCTTCTTGCCAAACGTATGGGCAAAAAACGAGTGATCGCAGAAACAGGAGCTGGTCAGCACGGTGTTGCGACAGCAGCTGCTGCAGCCAAGTTTGGTATGGCTTGTGATGTCTACATGGGTGCAGAAGATGTGGAGCGTCAACGACTCAATGTCTTCCGCATGGAGATGATGGGAGCGACTGTTCACGCAGTTGAAACGGGGACACGAACTCTTAAGGATGCGGTTGATGCAGCCTTTGGAGCATGGATGAATGACCTTGAAGCCTTCTACGTTTTGGGATCTGCTGTAGGACCTCATCCTTATCCTACCATTGTTCATGAATTCCAAAAGGTCATCAGTGAAGAATCTCGCCGTCAAATCTTAGAAAAAGAAGGTCGTTTACCAGACTACGTCATTGCCTGTGTAGGTGGTGGTTCGAATGCCATCGGTGCTTTTTCGCAGTATGTGGCTGATGAAGAAGTCAAATTGGTTGGGGTCGAAGCTGCCGGTCACGGACTTGACACAGACAAGCATGCAGCCACTATGACAAAGGGTAGTGTCGGAATTGTCGATGGTATGAAGACCTATGCAGTCTTTAAGGAAGACGGAGAGCTGGCGCCAGTTTACTCTATCTCAGCTGGTTTGGACTATCCAGGGGTTGGCCCAGAACACGCCTACTTCAAAGATTCTGGCCGCGTAGAATACGTAGCAGCGACAGATGAAGAAGCTGTTCAAGCCTTGCTCCTTCTTAGTAAGACAGAAGGGATTATCCCAGCGATTGAAAGTTCGCACGCCATCGCAGAAGCGGTTAAACGTGCACCGAAACTAAGTAAAGATGAGATTATCATCATCAATGTCTCTGGTCGTGGAGACAAGGACGTAGCTGCTATTGCAGACTACCTAGAAGCTAAAAAATAAAAGATGGAAAAATTACAGTCTTTTCTCTCACAGAGAGCTTGTGGTTGCTGGAATCAAGCAGAGAAAGCTGTAAGGTTGGGTCCATCTGAAACGAGAGAAGAAAACATAATTCTCAAGGGAGTGCCCTTTATCGCACAGCCTGTTATAGGAAAGTTCTGAGACAGGAATGAGAGATAGGAGAAATCCTATAATTGAGGTGGCACCGCGAATTTCGTCCTCACGCAAGTTATTTTGCGTGGGGATTTTTATATATTTATCGTAGATATGGCTATCAGTTTTAAATTATGCTTCATCACTAGATAGATTTCTATAAAATATTTGCTAACGAAGTGAGCATTGACCCGCTATTTCCCGCTATAGTGGTATTCTAGAGAAGCAAAGATGCTTCTCTAGAACGGAATTTTTGAGAGTAAAATAGTTTGGGGAACTATTTTAGCCTGAGCCTAGAAATGAATGAGCGAGGAGCTCGAAAATTAGGTCTTTCATTTCATGGATTTCTAAAATCATCCACTGGATAATTTTACCTCCCGTCCGCACTATTTAAGGGAAATAGAAAAAAGACCAAAAATTAAAAATAAGAAACTGAAAGGGAAATTACAATGGAACGAATCATTCATGGAGATGTCTTATCACCAATCTTGGCTTATATGCGCTTAAAAGGGCAACACAAGGTTATCCTAGAGAGTATTCCGAGAGACAAGGAAACCGCTCGTTTTTCTATCCTAGCCTATAATCCTGTTTTTGAGATTCAGTTTGAAAATGGAGTCCTTTATCAAAATGGTCAAGTGATTGATCGGGATCCTTTGGATTTCCTTTATGAAGTGACTCATAAGAGCCAACACCATTCAGATCTCCCTTTTGGTGGGGGAGCTATTGGCTTTGTCGGTTACGATATGATTTCTCTTTATGAAGAAATTGGCCAAATCCCTGAGGATACCATTGGAACGCCAGACATGCATTTCTTTGTCTATGAGAGTTATATGGTCTTTGACCACAAGAAAGAAAAAATTCATGTCATAGAGGATGCTCTTTATAGTGATCGCAGTCAAGAAGATTTGGAAAAAGCCTTGAACCAAGTGCTTGAGGAATTACGCATTCCTGCTCCAAATGAATTTGAAGATTTGGATCTATCTCCGTTGAACTTCAAACCGCATATCGCTCCTCAGAAGTTTGAGGAAATGGTGGAAACTTCTCGTGACTTGATTCGTAATGGTGATATGTTCCAATGCGTGCTCAGCCAGCGTTTCTCAGCAGAAGTTACTGGAAATCCATTTGACTTCTACAGAAATCTCCGCGTGACCAATCCATCTAATTACCTCTATTTCTATGATTTTGGGGATTATCAAATCATCGGTGCTAGTCCTGAAAGTTTGGTTTCTGTCAAAAATGGCATTGTGACAACTAATCCGATTGCGGGAACGCGACCAAGAGGAGCTACGGATGAAGAGGATAAGGCCTTGGCGACAGACCTGCTTTCTGATGAGAAGGAAACAGCAGAACATCGGATGTTAGTAGATTTGGGACGCAATGATATTGGTCGCATCTCTGAAACGGCCAGTGTTCAAGTCACCAAGTATATGGAAGTGGAGCTCTTCCGCTATGTCATGCATTTGACCAGCGTGGTCAAGGGACGTTTGCTTCCAGGCCTCACTGCCATGGATGCCTTGAAAGCTACACTTCCAGCTGGAACAGTGTCAGGAGCACCAAAGATTCGGGCCATGAGACGGATCTATGAACTGGAAACGGAAAAACGAGGCGTATACGCAGGAGCAATCGGCTACTTGTCTGCGACAGGTGATATGGATTTGGCCATTGCCATCCGAACTATGATTCTTAAAAATCAAACAGCCTATGTGCAGGCCGGGGCAGGGATTGTCTACGACTCCATCGCCCAAAACGAATACCAAGAAACCATTAACAAAGCTAAATCTATGACTAGAATTGGAGAACTAAGACCATGATTTTATTGATTGACAACTATGATTCTTTTACCTATAACTTGGCCCAATACATCGGGAATTTTGCAGAGGTGCAGGTTTTGAGAAATGATGATCCCAAGCTGTATGAAGAAGCTGAAAAAGCAGATGGTCTGGTTTTTTCTCCCGGTCCTGGTTGGCCAGTTGATGCTGGAAAGATGGAAGATATGATTCGTGACTTTGCAGGCAAGAAGCCAATTCTAGGTATTTGTTTGGGTCATCAAGCTATTGCAGAAGTCTTTGGTGGGAAGCTAGGCTTGGCTCCAAAAGTTATGCATGGGAAACAGAGCCACATCAGCTTTGAAGCGCCATCTGTTCTCTATCAAGGCATCGAGGATGGTCGTCCAGTCATGCGTTATCACAGTATTTTGATTGAAGAAATGCCAGAAGGCTTTGAAGTTACAGCTCGTTCGACTGATGACCAAGCTATTATGGGAATTCAACACAAAAGCCTGCCGATTTATGGCTTCCAATACCATCCAGAAAGTATCGGAACGCCAGATGGCTTGTCTTCTATTCGGAATTTTATCGAGAAGGTTGTAAAGTGAGGAAACTAGGATGAAAGAGATTATTGAAAAATTAGCAAAATTTGAACATTTATCAGGTGTGGAAATGACGGATGTCATTGAGCGTATCGTAACTGGGCGTGTAACCGAAGCGCAGATTGCTTCTCTCCTCTTGGCCCTTAAGATGAAGGGGGAAACACCGGAAGAACGCACAGCCATTGCACAAGTCATGAGAGGGCATGCCCAACACATTCCAACTGAAATTCATGATGCTATGGACAACTGTGGTACAGGTGGGGACAAGTCCTTCAGCTTTAACATTTCGACAACTGCAGCCTTTGTCTTGGCTGGTGGCGGCATTCATATGGCTAAGCACGGTAACCGCTCGATTTCTTCTAAATCTGGTTCTGCAGATGTCCTTCAAGCCTTGGGTATCAATCTAGACCTCAAACCAGCTGAACTAGGTAAGGTCTTCGATAAAACTGGAATTGTATTTCTCTTTGCTAAAAATATGCACCCAGCTATGAAATACATCATGCCAGCTCGTTTGGAGTTGGGAATTCCAACAATTATGAACTTGACTGGTCCACTGATTCACCCAATGGCTTTGGAAACACAGCTTCTTGGTATTAGTCGTCCAGAACTTTTAGAAAGTACAGCTCAGGTTTTGAAAAATATGGGTCGTAAGCGTGCCATTGTGGTTGCTGGACCAGAAGGTCTTGATGAAGCTGGCTTGAACGGAACAACCAAGATTGCTCTTCTTGAAAATGGCGAAATCACCTTGTCAAGCTTCACTCCAGAGGATTTGGGGATGGAACGCTACGCTATTGAAGATATCCGTGGAGGCAATGCTCAGGAAAATGCAGAAATTTTGCTCAGCGTTCTGAAAAATGAACCAAGCCCATTCTTGGAAACGACAGTATTGAATGCTGGTCTTGGTTTCTATGCTAATGGTAAGGTAGATAGTATCAAGGAAGGAGTTGCCTTGGCTCGTCAAGTGATTGCTAGTGGCAAGGCCCTTGAAAAACTCAGACTGTTACAGGAGTATCAAAAATGAGTCAGGAATTTTTAGCACAAATCTTGGAGCAGAAGGCGCGTGAGGTCGAGCAAATGGAGCTGGAGGAAATCCAGCCCTTGCGCCAGACCTATCGCTTAGCTGACTATTTAAAACAACATCAAGACCGTTTACAGGTAATCGCTGAGGTCAAGAAGGCTAGCCCTAGTTTGGGAGATATCAATCTCAATGTGGATATTGTACAACAGGCCCAGACTTATGAAGCGAACGGCGCAGTGATGATTTCGGTTTTGACAGATGAAGTTTTCTTTAAAGGGCATTTGGATTATCTACGAGAGATTTCTAGTCAGGTACAGATTCCGACACTCAACAAGGACTTTATCATCGATGAAAAGCAAATCATCCGAGCTCGGAATGCAGGGGCGACAGTCATCTTGCTCATCGTGGCAGCCTTGTCAGAAGAACGCCTCAAGGAACTGTATGACTACGCGACAGAGTTAGGTTTGGAAGTCTTGGTGGAGACTCACAATCTAGCTGAACTAGAAGTGGCCCACAGGCTTGGTGCTGAGATTATTGGGGTTAATAACCGCAACTTGACCACCTTTGAGGTCGACTTGCAGACCAGTGTGGACTTGGCTCAGCACTTTAAGAAAGGTCACTATTACATTTCTGAATCTGCTATTTTCACAGGGCAGGATGCGGAACGAGTAGCACCATACTTTAACGGAATCTTGGTGGGGACAGCTCTCATGCAGGCAGAAGATGTAGCCCAGAGAATCAAGGAGTTGCAAATTGACAAAGGTTAAGATTTGTGGATTGACGACCAAAGAAGCGGTAGAAACAGCCGTATCAGCAGGGGCAGACTATATTGGTTTTGTCTTTGCACCTAGTAAAAGACAGGTGACCTTGGAAAAGGCTACAGAGCTGGCAAAGCTCATTCCTGCAGGTGTAAAAAAGGTTGGCGTATTTGTTTCACCAAGTCGGGCAGAACTGCTAGAAGCGATTGAAAAAGTTGGTTTGGACTTGGTTCAAGTTCATGGTCAGGTAGCAGATGATTTGTTTGAGGATTTGCCTTGTGCCAGCATTCAGGCGGTGCAGGTGGATGGAGATGGTCATGTCCCCAATTCTCAGGCGGATTATCTCCTCTTTGATGCCCCTGTGGCTGGGAGTGGTAAGACCTTTGACTGGGGTCAACTGGATACGTCTGGACTAGCCCAGCCTTTCTTTATCGCTGGTGGGCTTAAGGAAGACAATGTAGCAAAAGCAATTCAACACTTTACTCCCTATGCAGTAGATGTATCGAGTGGAGTGGAGACAGATGGACAGAAAGATCATGAAAAGATTAGAAGATTTATAGAGAGGGTAAAGCATGGCATATCAAGAACCAAATAAAGATGGATTTTACGGAAAATTCGGCGGACGTTTCGTCCCAGAAACATTGATGACAGCAGTTTTGGAGTTGGGAAAAGCCTACCGTGAAAGTCAGGCAGACCCAAGTTTCCAAGAGGAATTAAACCAGCTCTTACGCCAGTATGTAGGACGTGAAACTCCCCTTTACTACGCAAAAAACTTGACCCAGCATATCGGAGGAGCCAAGATTTACCTCAAACGGGAAGACCTCAACCATACAGGGGCTCACAAGATTAATAATGCCTTGGGACAGGTTCTTCTGGCTAAACGCATGGGTAAAAAGAAAATTATCGCTGAAACTGGTGCTGGTCAGCACGGTGTGGCAACTGCAACAGCTGCAGCCCTCTTTAACATGGAATGTACCATCTACATGGGTGAGGAAGATGTTAAACGCCAAGCCCTTAATGTCTTCCGTATGGAGCTTTTGGGAGCCAAGGTTGAGGCTGTGACTGATGGTTCGCGCGTGCTCAAGGATGCGGTCAATGCAGCCCTTCGTTCATGGGTAGCTAATATCGATGATACCCACTATATTCTTGGTTCTGCCTTGGGGCCTCATCCATTCCCAGAAATTGTTCGTGATTTCCAAAGTGTCATTGGTCGAGAAGCTAAACAACAGTATCGCGATATGACAGGTCAAGATCTGCCAGATGCCCTAGTAGCCTGTGTTGGTGGTGGTTCTAATGCTATCGGTCTCTTCCATCCCTTTGTAGAAGATGAGTCTGTAGCCATGTATGGGGCTGAAGCAGCAGGACTTGGTGTGGATACAGAGCACCACGCAGCTACCTTGACCAAGGGCCGTCCAGGTGTTCTTCACGGTTCCCTCATGGATGTGCTCCAAGATGCCCATGGTCAAATTCTTGAAGCCTTCTCTATCTCAGCAGGTTTGGACTATCCTGGTATCGGTCCAGAACATTCACACTACCACGATATTAAACGTGCCAGCTATGTTCCTGTGACAGACGAAGAAGCCTTGGAAGGATTCCAACTCTTGTCTCGTGTGGAAGGAATTATCCCAGCCTTGGAATCTAGCCATGCCATTGCCTTTGCAGTGAAATTAGCCAAAGACCTCGGACCAGACAAGTCTATGATTGTCTGCCTATCTGGACGTGGGGACAAGGATGTGGTTCAAGTCAAAGACCGCTTGGAAGCAGATGCAGCAAAGAAGGGAGAAGCTCATGCCTAAGACATTAACAGAAAAATTGAATGCTATCAAAGCAGCTGGAAAGGGAATTTTCGTTCCTTATATCATGGCTGGGGACCATGAGAAAGGTTTGGATGGTCTCGCTGAAACAATCCACTTTTTAGAAGATTTGGGTGTTTCAGCTATTGAAGTGGGCATTCCCTTTTCAGACCCTGTTGCTGATGGACCTGTGATCGAAGAAGCAGGCTTGCGAAGTCTAGCTCATGGGACTTCTACCCGGGCTTTGGTTGAAACCTTGAAAACCATTCAGACTGAGGTGCCACTGGTCATCATGACCTACTTCAACCCCCTCTTTCAGTACGGTGTGGAGAAATTTGTCAAAGATTTGGCAGATACAGCAGTTAAGGGCTTGATTATCCCAGACCTGCCTCATGAGCATGCCAACTTTATAGAGCCCTTTTTGGTAGACACAGATATTGCCTTGATTCCCCTAGTTAGTTTGACCACAGGACTTGAACGTCAGAAAGAGTTGATCAAGGGAGCGGAAGGCTTTGTCTATGCCGTTGCCATCAATGGGGTGACAGGGAAATCTGGCAATTACCGCGCAGACTTGGACAAGCACCTGGCACAATTGCATCAAGTAGCTGACATCCCAGTCTTGACAGGTTTTGGCGTATCTAGTCAAGCAGAAGTAGAACGCTTCAATGCGGTGTCAGATGGTGTTATCGTTGGTTCGAAAATTGTAAAAGCTCTCCACCAAGGAGAGCCGATTCAGGACTTTATCAAACAAGCAGTAGCTTACCAAAAATAATCACGCAAGCAGCAAGTAAGAGGAAAGGCACAAAAGGAAGTCTTTCCTTTTTCTTTTGAGAATATAAGTTCATGAATGACAGTTGAATATTAGTTTGGGTATTGCTTATGAATGGTATCTATATAGTTGGTGAAATGTTTTAGGAAATGCTTAGGAGATATAACAGTGATGTATTTTCCAAAAGCAAGCAAGGTATTGTATCCCCAATCATTGTCGTTTAACGGATAAGTAATCTCGTAAATATCGCTATTAATAGGTTTTATGGCATTATAGCCTAAGAGTTCCACAAATTGATCAAGAACAATTTTCTGGACATGCAGGATGACAGGTACTTTGTTTTCATTCATCCAAGCACCACCATCATAGGGAAGTGGTGTAAAATGTCTTTTTGAAAAAGTATCGGAGAGAGTAAGTTCACTAATTCTAGCAACTTTAAAAACAGAAAAACGCGCTTTATCAGTATCGTAGGCATCCATATACCAACTCCGGTCCTTATAGACAATACGGTAAGGCTCACAATTTTTTTGACTCACCAGTCCTTGTGAATTAATATAGGAAAATTTTATTTTTACTCTACCTCTGATAGCTTCCAATAACTTAAAAATCAAAGTTCGTATTTCCAAGTTCCCTTGAGATAGAGATAAATCAATTTCGAAATCAGAGTATGTATTGGTAGCATTTAATTTCAATATAGCATTGAAAGTAGAGGCATCTTCCAATACTTGATAACGGCTTTTTAAACCAGATTCGATCGAAAGCCTTTCGGATTGGGTCAGGGGAGATTTATCAGTTTGGAAGTCTTCCATAAGAAAAATGCCTCCATTTTTTCCTTTCATTACATAGAGAGGAATGCCTGCAAGAGATAAATCATCAATATCTCTCATAATAGTTCGTGTGCTGACTTTAAAAAGTTCTGATAATTCTTTAGCTGTTGTTTTTCGTTTATTTACTAAATGAGAAATAATCCCCATTTGACGGTCGATTTTCATAATTTTCTCCTTAAATATGACAGATAGTTGTCATATTACTTTTGTTATGATTATACCATAAAGAAAGGAGTTCATATAATGAAACATCAAACTAAACCATCGTTTACCTTAGTTGGCAAGAGTATTTTGATAGAAGGAACTACAGTTCATGAACATCACTATTCTAAAGAGAAAACGGCATTCTATACTCAGTTATTTAAAGAAGGAATGCTAGGAAAATTGATGCCCCATTCTCTAGATAAAAGAGGCTATGCTTTGATAGTTCCTCATAAAGATGGTATACAATACTACGCAGGAGTTGCGGCAAATAATGCTGTGGCAGGTTACGAAAGCATTCTTGTCCCAGAGAAAGATTATTTAGTAAGCTCAGCCAGTGGTGATAAATCAAGACTCTTGTTTGATAAATTGGAGGATAACTTTTTTGAGGGAGAATATAGCTCGCTTTACAATGATGGAATTATCTTAGAAATACTTTTAAACGGTAATCCCATGGATGCAGAAGTTGAGCTTTGGGTTCCCAATTCAACAAACTAATAAGAACTGATAGAAAATTATTATAGTCGCAGCAAGTAAGAGGAAAGGCACAAAAGGAAGTCTTTTCTTTTTCTTTTGCGAAAGAAAGGCTAAAATCCCTGCTGCCGAAGAGAACTGAATCAAGATGAGTAATTCTGTCACACTAAAAACGAGCGCACAAGAAGCCAGAAATAGAAAATCTCCTGCTCCCATGCGGATATCGATAAAATGGGCCATGATTCCGAGGACAAGGAAGAAAATCATAACCAGATTCCAGCCAGAGCAGGCCATGAGGATTAGGTGGAACGTCAGCCAGACTAGTAAGGGATATTCCTGATGGCGAAAGTCGTAGATGCCCAAGGTTGAGCCAGCAGTGATTAGGATGGCTTGACCCAAGGAAATCCAACCCAAAGACCAAGTCAGAAAGAGGAGTCCTAAGCCGAATTCAAAAAGGGCATACCAGAATGGATAGCGAATCTTGCAGTAGCGACAGCGAAAGCGATTGAAGACCTGCGAGAGAATAGGAATCAAATCTGAGGGACGCAAGCGAGTCTGACAGGAATCACAGTGACTAGCCGGTCGAATAATGGATTGCTCAGGAAAACGGTCAATGACCAAACCCAAGAAGGAAGCGAGAATGCTCCCGACAAGAAAAAAATAAAGATCAATCATACTTATCTATTCGTAAAAAATAGAAGAAGTAGTATAATAAAGAAACATTGATAAGATGGTGAGGTCAAGATGACAATTCGTTTTGAAGAAAATGTGAGCATAGAAAATGCTCAGCTCGTATGCCAATGGTCCAACTCCCTTGGCAAATCCTTTCAAGAACAATGGATGGGAACAATGATTCCTTTTCCCTTAACAATTCAAATCTTGCAAGATTTGAAAGGAATCTTTTCAATCTTTGATGGACAAGAGTTTGTGGGGCTTATCCAGAAAATCAGGCTAGAAGACAGGAATCTTCATATCGGGAGATTTTTTATCAACCCTCAGAAGCAGGGGCAAGGCTTAGGTAGCCAGGCTTTAAGAAAATTTGTTAGTTTGGCCTTTGAAAATGAAGACATAGATACTGTCTCTCTAAATGTCTACGAGGCAAATCAAACAGCTTACAACCTTTACCAAAAAGAAGGATTTGAAATCGTTCAAATGGTTGAAACACCTATACGAAAATACATCATGAAAAAGGGCAGATAATATTCACGTGGGGCTAGAGTCCCAAGGATTTTCAAGGATAAAGAAGTTATCTTTCAAAGTTAGAAACAAGACTTCTATGATTTCTTAGATAGAGGAGATAAACATGTCGAGACCTAGAAAAATACGAATCTTGCTTGCTTCTGTACTTGCCTTAGTTGTTGGTATCAATCTTTATTCCCACCAAGAACGCTTCCAATTAAAGACCTCCTTTGAAGAAAAGGACACTACAGCTGTCTTACAACATTTAACGGCGTCAGGAAAATATGCGTCTGACATGCGAAAAGCAGGCTATATTGTTCCTCCCGACGGTGTCATTCGCTTGGATGGAGGAATTGACTCCATAGGGATAAAAGGAGACATCGATTTGAAAATGTCGAATCCTAGAAGGGATGAAGTCTCGGTTTTATTTGAAACAATGGTAAATGAGGAAAAAATAGATGCCTACTATATTTTAGATCATCATTTAACCCTAAAACGTAGTTACTATTCTCATATTAGGAATCAGAAAAAAGAAAGTGTGAACATCTCTCCAGCCGAAGAAGAACGCCTGTTAAAGATTGTTCGAAAAGAGTTGAAAGCTTTTCTAGATAAGATGTATCAGACTTTGTATGGTTGAGCTTACTAGTAAGAAATGAACGCGAGACCTTGTTTAGAATGTCAACGATGATAAGAAAAGGGGAGAAGAATGTTTACAGAATTGCTCTTTATTGTCTCTTTACTGTTACTTTTACGTTTGTTTAAAAGTAGGCGCTCACGAATGATTATAGGAGTCTTGTATAGTTTGCTGCTAGTCTGGTTTGTCTTTTCCGTTTTGAACTATGGCAAATACACTCTTCAACCAGGTCAATCCGTCAACTTAAGAGTAAATCCCAGAACACAAGATTTGGAATACTATTCAATCTTCATCTTGAAGAAAAACGATTCAAGTAAAATTAAATTAACTGGCTCAAGTGTTTGGAGTGAAAGAAACGGCGATGTTTACTATGAAGTAGAGGGACAAAAAATTATAAAAAGCCATGGTTTGGATGAGGAGGATGAAGAACTTCCAAACACCCAACCAGATATTTATTTAGTAAAAGATGGAGTTGTTGTGAGTTACCAAGGTGAAAAAGTCTTTGATGCCACCAATAACAAGCCCTACACGATAACCATTACCAACGTAGACAACCAACCAGCCCAATTTGAAGCTCAGGTGGTGGATAAATAAGCCAGTCTAGTAGTGTGCAACCTTTTCAATTTTGTTTCAATTCAATAAAAAACATATTATTTTAAGTAAGCAAACAAGCCCTGAAAACAGAGCTTTTCCTGTTAAGAATTTCTTTTAACGAAAATTGGGAAGCGTGTTTAGAATCCGATCTACAAAAAAAGAGGACATTTACGGTCCTCTTTTTGACTACTATAGATGAAAAGGTCAGCTAACTTTGAGCCTTATTTTTCGTCTTTGTGAAGCATGTTTTTAACACCTTCAATAGCGCCTTCGACAGCATCTTTAGCATCTTCAGCAACTTCTTTTACTTTAGAAACAACTTTTTCAGCTGTTCCTTCTTTTTCCATTTTTTCATCGCCGATCATTTTGCCGACACCTTCTTTAATGGAACCTTTTGCTTGGTTTAATTTTTCTTCTGTTGACATGATTCTGCCTCCTTTAAATTAATTGATTTTGACAAGATGAATTAGTGTACGCGAGCATTTTCCTTTGTTTCGCCCTTAACGGCTTCAACACCTTCGCCTACTTTTTCTTGAACAGCAGCAACACCTGAACCGATACCAGATTTCACTTTTTCAAATTGTTCTGAAGCAAATTCTCCTGTTGAAGAAGCCACGTCAGTTACTCGGTCTTGAAGGCTAACTGAATCTGCTTCATGCTGTTCCTTCGTTTTGATATCAACAACATTCACATTGACTTCAACAACTTCTAGATCAGTCATTTTTGTAACTTGTGATACGACAACATCTTTGATTTCTTTGTATAAAGCAGGGACATTCTTTTGGTACTCAACAACAATGTTCAAGTCAACTGCAACTTGCTCTTTCCCAACTTCAACATTGACACCATGAGTGACATTATCTGTATTGATGATTTTTTCTGTTAGATTAGAGAAGAATCCTCCATCCACATCCAAAAGTCCAGGTACTTTTTCAAGTGAAAGACCAATGATTTTTTGGATTACTTTGTTTTCATAAGTGAGTTCCCCTTTAACATCTTGAGAAACAACAGCAACATCTTTTTTTTCTACATTTTTATCTACGTTTGACATACGAGACTCCTTTATTTATTTAAATATTTTTCCTTAACATAGTATCCTGCAAATGCTCCTAAGGCTCCACAAATTAGTACAAATAGTGTTTTGAAAAAGCCAAAGGATAAGATAAAGCAAGCGAGAATGACACCTACTAAACCTGCAATAATTGGATACTGATATTTTTTAAACCATTCCATTTTTACTTCCTTACTTTACACGACTAACAGTCTTTTTGGTCGTTTTTCGAGGTTCAACTTCTTTAACTTTAACTTCAAGTTTTACCTCACGTTCAATACCAAAGAACTGCTTTAATCCATGAGTTATTTCATTCTGAATGACTAGACATCGATTTGAGATGTTGTCTGAAGGAAGAATTTTCCCTTCTACAGTAACGAAACATTTATTTTTGCGGCTATTAACATGGACCGTTGGTTCTTTCATCAACTGATGATCAATGACCAAACATCGAACAAAGCCTTCGATAGCTGAATTTTTTAGTTTTAATGTATCTTCTTGAGTTTCTAATTGAATCTCTAGATATTGTTTAGGATAAAAGAGTATCACTAACATTGAAATTAAAACTAAAACAGATAGGACAAGTGTCCCCCAAAAGACATATCTAGCAATCAGGAATTCAGCGTAGAGTTCTCTCCAACTGAATAAGTGGATTCCTAAATCACTGACCTGATGATAATCTATGAGAATAGGAAGGAAAATAGTCAAGATTAAGATACAGAAAATAAGTAACAATATTTTCTTTGATTTTGACATATTAAATCCTTTCAATTGAAAAGCTTTAAACCATAATTTTACCCGTCTACAGAATTCAAAATTATGGCTTATCACTTTTAATTTCTTATTAGGTAATGCTTATTTTTTACCAAATAGAAATGAAACGACTGCAACAACAATCACTGCACCAACGATTGACGGAATAATAGCCATTCCAGCCAATGAAGGTCCCCAGCTTCCTAGAAGTGATTGCCCTACAGACGAACCGATAAGACCTGCAAAGATATTTGCAATCAATCCCATTGAACCACCTTTTTTAGTGATTGCACCTGCGATGAGACCAATAAGACCTCCTACAATAATGGACCACAACATAGTGTATCCTCCTTTTCTATTTCTAAATCAAAGAATCAATTTCTTTGATTACACTAATTATATAGTATTTCAACTTGGAAACATAATAGTTCGTCTTAAAAACCGTACTGTAAACATGTACTTTAGATACAAATAAATAAGAAAATCTTGATATTACTGAGTTTCTAAGGGATTAGACTAGTCTTTTTATGACAAGCAAAAGTCGTTGTAAGAGGATAAATGCACTCCATGTGGTATAATTGCATGAAGATTGAAAGACAATCCTTTAGTTTATTATAAAGAGAGAAAAGTTATCCATGAGAGATTTATTATCGAAAAAAAGTCACAGACAATTAGAATTATTAGAATTACTATTTGAAAACAAACGCTGGTTTCATATCTCGGAACTAGCAGAATTATTGCACTGTGCAGAACGTTCTGTAAAAGATGACTTGTCCCAGGTCAGGTCTTCCTTTCCTGACTTGATATTTCATTCCTCAACAAACGGCATCCGTATCATTAATACCGATGATAGTGATATTGAGATGGTCTATCATCATTTTTTTAAGCATTCAACCCACTTTTCAATTTTAGAATTTATCTTCTTTAATGAAGGATGTGATACTGATAGTATTTGCAAAGAGTTTTATATCAGTTCTTCCTCTCTTTACCGTATCATCCGTCACATTAATAAAATTATTAAGAAGCAATATCGTTTTGAAATTAGCCTCAATCCAGTTCAAATCACTGGAAATGAAATCGATATCCGTTACTTTTTTGCCCAGTATTTTTCAGAGAAATATTATTTCCTCGAATGGCCCTTTGAAGATTTTTCTGTAGAACCTTTGTGTAAACTGTTGGCACTGATCTATAAAGAAACTGCATTTCCTGTCAATTTCGCCACTCAACGAATGTTAAAGTTACTCCTCGTAACAAATTTATACCGAATAAAGTTTGGTCATTTTATGGAAGTTGAGAAAAATTCTTTTAACAATCAATTGTTAGAGTCTTTCATGCAGGCAGAAGGCATCGAAGAGATTGTAGCGAGCTTTGATTCTGAATATCGTATCTCTCTGAATAAAGAAGTGATAGGTCAACTATTTGTATCCTATTTTCAAAAAATGTTTTTCATAGATGAAGAAGTATTTCTGAACCATGCAAAAACAGACAGCTATGTAAAAAAATCGTATCAGTTATTGGGAGAACTAGTAGATCAGGTATCAAGAGACTATAATCTCCAAGTAGACAATAGAGACAATCTGATTTGGCATCTGCATAATACAGCACATCTGCATCGCCAGGAATTATCGACAGAGTTTATCCTATTTGATCAAAAAGGTAATACAATCAAGAACTTTCAAAATATTTTCCCTCGCTTTGTTTCAGAGGTGAAGGAAGGAATGGAACATTATCTAAAGACTTTGGAAATGGATGATAGTTCAATGAAGGTCAATCATTTGTCTTATACTTTTATCACTCATAGCAAACACTTGGTGCTAAATATTTTACAAAATCAACCTAAATTAAAGGTTTTGGTCATGAGTAATTTTGATCAGTATCATGCAAAATCAGTAGCTGAGACACTTTCTTACTATTGCAGTAACAATTTTGAACTGGAAGTTTGGAGTGAATTAGAGTTATCCCTTGATGCTCTAAAAGAATCACCTTACGACATCATTATTTCAAATTTTATTATTCCACCTATTGAAAATAAGAGACTGATCTATTCCAATAATGTCAATACAGTCGCTCTCATCTCTTTGCTTAACGCAATGATGTTTATTCGATTAGACGAGTAACTAAGAATAACAAAAAACGCTAGATAGCGTTTTTTGTTTTATAAGGAAAGAATTTTATCTATACTAAACTCAGAATATCCTAACAATCCTGTCATTTTTTAGTTCAGAACAACAAAAAGCCTTGGTTCCCAAAGCTTTTTTATGTTATAAACTCATTAAAAGAACCCCCAGTTAGATTTGGAATATTTTTTATTCTGTGTCATATAAAAATAAATAAAATGAATGGCTATAGCTAGAGCTAAAATGGTTGTTATACTCACTACTATTATAGGATTAGAAGCAAAGATTAAAGAGAGAATCAAGGCAGCCAGATAGAGTGTCGCTTGGACACAGTAGTAACTTTTCGAATAGCGAAGATAGTGTTTGTTATAGGGCCCATTTACTAGGACAGCAGCTTGAAAGAGGCCAAATCCGATATAAGAGAAGCTGGTTGCAAAGAGACGATTAGCTTCAGGATTCAGAAGAAAACTCATCGATACAGTCATCATCATAAGCCCAATGAAAATAGGATAGTGACTGTAAATTAGAAATAGCCCCTTTTGATTAGATTTTTCATCAATAGCATGGTCGAATTGACCAAAATAAAACAAGAACAGAGAAAGCATAATAATGAAATAAAGAACCGAATAAATCGAGAAATTCTCGATTGTAAAGAAGTTAGCTAGCTCCATAATCATCTCTCCAAACGTAATAATGACAAGAAGGGAGATGCGCTCGATTAAATGGGGGAGATTTACCTGGTAATGCTTATCTTTACTAAGCAAGATAATTGGCATAATAAATGTTAGCAGAATACTAGCAAATAAGACAGAGACTCCAACGTAAATAGGAAGAAGAGCTGCTAGATAGACTCCTAAACTTCCTAGACCTGTTATCCATAGAAAACCTTTGATACTTTCCCGTTCAACATTATCGGTTGATTTTCTAAAAAATTCAACCAAATATTGTAAAAATAAGGTAAAGGTTAATGTACCAACAGCCCAACAAAGATAATGAAAATATTGTTGCCAATCAGGTCCCATCATATTGGCTATAAAGAGTAAAAGTCCCATTTTGATAAACATGATTACCATGTTAAATAAAGAGTTCTTTCCATAGCGATTGGTATAAACGGTTTGAATCATCCATGAATCAGTGAGAACCAAAACAGCCATGAAAAAATCAAGGAAAGAATTCCAAGTCAAAATACCGTTATGAAGATGCTCAATTAAAGTAGTTACTTTTGAAATTGCAAAAACAAAAACTAAGTCATAAAAAAGTTCTGAAAATTCTACACGTTTATGTTTAATAAGAGTTGTCATCTTAAGACCTTTCTATTTTAGAAGTACAATTTATTATAACAGAAAATGATAATGAAAGAGAAGGATATGCTTAAATAATTTCATGTGGCGCGAATGAACTGCGCCACAAAAGTTAGGTTTTTTCTGTCTAACTTTTGGGGTGCAGTTCAGAAGGGTGTTCATAAAATTATACCGTTGATATCCATTAGTTGACCAAAAGTAGAACAGATACACAAAAAAGCCTTGTAAATCAAGGCTTTTTCCTGTTGTATTTAGATGCCCCCTACAGGGATTTGGAAAGGACTTTCATATTGAGAGCAATTAAAAATATTGAAATATAAGTGATTTTAGGTATTTT